>JAWKQN010000015.1 GCA_041390125.1 Gemmatimonadota bacterium
CGCACAGTCGACCGATCGGTGCAGGCCGGTGAGGCGGAAGCGCGCGTCATCGTGATCGAAGCCCTGCGCCTCTTCCCAGGTGTCCTGCCCATGGCAGTCGGTGCACGCCCGCCCCCCGAACTGACCGTCGTGGGGATCGTCTTCGCGATGACAGGAGACGCATCCGGTCTCCAGGCCCAGGAACGTCCGGTCCAGCCCCGCGCCGCGTGCGGCCTTGAAGCGGCGCACCGCGGGATCGGCGACGGCATCGCGGTTGTGGCATTGCGCGCACTCCAACGTGCCGTGCGCGCCGGCCAGGGCGTACCCGACATCACGCTCGTGCGCGAAGGCGTCGCGATCGAACCGGACGATGTCGGCTTCCCGTCCGGCGTGCTCCTTGTGGCAGCTGGCGCAATCGTCCGTATCCACACGCGCATGGAAGCCCTGGTCCCGCTCGATCCGCCCCGCCAGCGGGGTGTGGCATTGGAGACAGAGACCGGCGGCCACGCCCTTCTGCCGCAGCTCGTGGCACTGCGTGCAGTTGCGGATGCCCTCCAGGGAGGCATGCGCCTCCGTGAGCTTGCCGGGAGAGATGAGCTGGGCGCCCAGCTCGGCGGTGCTCCCGAGGAGGGCGACCCCTCCCAGCAGCACACCGAGGCCGCTGCGTACACGCCGGATCCGTCGCGTCCGCATTGGATCAGAAGATCCAGGTGTACCCGAACGCCACCGCCACCCCCACATGCACCACGAGGATGAGCAGCATGACGATCGCGAGCGGCAGGTGGAAGGCGTGCCAGTAGCGGAACATGCGCTGGAAGGGCTGCAGCAGCGCGCCCTGGCGTCCCAGGCGCTGACCCCGCTCCAACAATCCAGCGACCTCGGCCCGCAGCCCCACGGGCACGCCGCTGCGCGCCAATGCCGCGTGCAGGCGTCTGCGGCGACCGCGGGCGGTGAGGCGGTATCCCAGCGAGCTCGACAGGGCCGGAAGCAGGCCCGGACGCGCCCCGACGGCGGCGGAGTCCCAGATGCCGGCCAACGCGGCTTCGTCCACCGGCGCGATGGCCCGGGCGCGCTCGAGGAGCGCCGCCTTCTCGTCCTCGATGGCGCGCTGGGACAGGAAGGCCCCGTTCACCGTCTTTGGAATCCACACGTAGACGTAGCGGCCGAAGACGCCACTCACGACGACGGCCGCCATGGACCAGAACGCGATGGCGACGACACCACCGAAACGGAACGTCGTGTGGAGCAGGACCAGGAAGGGCCCGAGCGTGCACAGGAAGATGTGGAACTCGAGCCACCCCTTGAGGCGCCCGAACCGCGCGAGGAACACGAAGCGCTTGCGAGCCGTGTACAGCGCGACCCCGAGCAGGATCATGGCCGTCCCGACGATTCCGTAGCCCTGACCCAGCAGCCCGTTGGGCGCGAAGAGCGCGTGCGAATCGGCGTAGAGGCGGTCGGCGAGCGGGAGGCGGTAGTAGTCCAGACCGTGGAGCGAAGCGGCCACCGCGACGACCACCCAGACGACGACGAGGAATCCACGGAACACGGCCCGATCCTCAGAACGTCTTCCAGAGGCTGCTGTACAGCCGCAGGTTGCGGAGGTTGCCGCCCCACTGTCCGCTTCCCTGCACCGATGCGCGCAGGCCCTCCCGCAGGGGAAATGTCACGGACCCGTCCACGCCGTGGGTCGTGAGCCGGTTGAAGGCGCTGTCGGTCCGGTAGAACCGGTATCCGAACCGGGCATCGACGTCTCCCAGGGAGCGAGAGAGCGTGGGCGACAGCGTCGTTCCCGTTCCCAGGCCGTCACTCCACCAGGTGAGGTAGGTGTTCGTGCTCCACGCTCCGGGGCCCCGGAGCTGGACCGAGCCGCTCAGCGCGTGCGAGGTGCCGCGCACGTCGGAGCGATTGACACTGGCATCGGCGCCGACGACCGCGCCTCCGAGGGCGACGCTCGCACCCACTCCCGCACCGTCCCGCAGGTAGGAGAACGGGTCACCGGGCAGCCAGTAGTAGTAGGGCTGGCGCCGCGTGAGTCGCGCGTAGAGTTGCGTCGCGGTGCGGACCCGGAGCGTCGCGTTGGCCTGCAGCTCGGTCAGCCTCCACCCACCGTCGTTCACGTCCTGATCCACCTGCAGGTCGTTCGACACCGTCAGGCGGCTCCACCATAGACGCTGCGACCATCCCAGGAACGTGTGGGCGGCCTGTCCCTCGCGCGGCATGAGCCGATGGATGGAACCGTCCGCGCGGAAGCCCGACCCCTCGGTGCGGCGCTCGAGGTCCACGAACGCGCTGACCTTGGGGAGCTGGGTGCTGAACCCTTCGTTCCAGGCGTCCGGCTGGAAGCCGACGAGCACGCCGCCGCCAAGCTCGCGCCCACCCACACGGACCACGCCGCCGTCCCAGTAGCCGCTGAATGATTCGTAGGGGCTGTAGAACCGACCGAGCCGCACCTGGAGTCGCTCGGTCTCGCGGTCCAGACTGAGCTCGTAGACCCGGAGCGACCGCTGGTTGGCGAGCGCGATCCCGCCGCTCGCATGGCGGTAGGAACCGCGCAGGTTCGCCTGGAGTCGCAGCCCGCCAGGCAGATCCGTGACGGTCCCCATCAGCCGGGCGGTGGGGGTCACGAACGTGCGGGAGACCGTGCCGGACTCCGTGCTGTCGGACCAGTGCGTGCTGGACTGCACCGCGTTCAGGTCCACCAGCAGACGTCCCGACGCGCGTGCCGAGCGCGTCGCGTCGACCTCGGTGGCCGCGGCCGGGGCTGCTCCCTCCGGGAACGCGCGAGCGTACACGTCGATCAGGGTCTCTGTGGGCCGGCCCTGCCCCTCGTGTGAGAGGCGCACACGGTCCCCGCGGGTGACCTGGACCGGCGCCCCCACGAACTCGAGGACTGCGCGTGCCTCCGCCGCGGCCAGGACGTGGAGGCGACGCCCCCCCTGCTCAGCGTCGTCGACAGCGAGCAGCGCGAGGGTGTCGTCGGCCATCAAGCCCGACTCGGTGCCGCGATCGACATACAGGGTGGAGCCCGCGATGCGCGTGACGGTGGTGACGACCACGTCCTGCCGGGTCTCCGGAGCCGGCGTCGCATCCGGGACGCGAGCGGACACCGCGTGCGGTTCGACGACCGGGCTCGCCGCGCGTGCCGCTGCGGATGGCGCCGGGTCCGGTGCCGGGGGGAGCGGGGTCGTCGCATCGACCACACCGACCGTCCAGGCGGCGAAGCGCACCGGGCCGGTGTCCAGGTGCACCACCACGGCGTCCCCTTCCCGTTCGAGCCGATGGGCGACCGCGCGCTCGAGGTCGAGGACCACCCGCACGGTCGTCTCGTCGAACTGGCTGCTACGGATCCGCGCGATCCCCGACCCGCGCACCCCCGCGAAGTCGGTCCGTTCCAGGTCGTGGTCCAGACCGGAGAGATCCACCACCACGCGCGCGGGACCACTCAAGCGGAACGCGCGCACCGCCTGCAACCCGGTCGTGGTCAGAAGCACCTGCGTGCCCTGACCCGTGGCCTGCACCTGGATGCCGCGCAGGTGCCCCTGCGGCTCCTGGGCGGCGGCCGCCGCCGGAAACAGCAGCACTGCCCAGATCCACGTGCGCGGTACGCGGACCCGGCTCACGACCGACCCGTGGGGTGGCAGGAGAGGCAGGCCGTGCTCGTGTAGGAGTAGCCCGACCGGCCTTTGTGCTTGTCATCCATCTTGGACTTGCTGTGCTCATGGCAGGTCAGGCACGTGAAGACGGCGTAGTCGGAGGGGTTCGTGTGACAAGTGCTGCAGTCGTTGTTCCACTTTCCCCGGTGCTTGCCGGAGTAGATCGGGAAGAAGGCGCCATCATGGTTGAAGGTGGCGCCCGACCACTGCGTCTGCGTGTGGCAGTCGAGGCAGGTGGTGGGGAAGCCCGTGCCGGCATGCTCGCCGTTGTAGTCCGCCTGGTGGCAGGCCACGCAGTCATTCTGGGTGGCGGGGCTCCAGGGCACGGCGCCGTTCGGGCCCGAGTGGCAGGTGCTGCACTGCGCCGACGCGTGCGCCCCCACCAGCGAGAACCCGCTGGCCACGGTGGCGTGGTTGAACGTCGCACCCGTCCACGTGTTCACGCTGTGGCAGGACAGACACGTCGTCGGGAAGCCCGTCCCCGCATGCTCCGCGTTGTAGTCCGTCTGGTGGCAGGCCACGCAGTCGTCCTGGCTGGCCGGGCTCCAGGGCACCGTGTTGTTCGGGCCCGAGTGGCAGGTCTCGCACTGCGCCCCGGCGTGGGCACCCACGAGCTGGAATCCACCCGCAGCCACCGCGTGATCGAACACGGCGCCGCTCCAGCGCTCCGTACCGTGACAGGTGGCGCAATCGGTGGGGATGCTCGTGCCTGCATGCTCGCCGTCGTACTCGGCCCGATGGCACGCGACGCAATCGTCCTGGTTGGCGGGGCTCCACGGGACGGCCCCGCCCGCTCCGGAGTGACACGCCGAGCAGGAGACCGTCTGGTGGCGTCCGACCAGCTCGAAGCCCTCCGAGAGGGCCAGGTGATCGAACGTGGCCGTCCCCCATCCATCCACCGTGTGACAGGTGGCGCACTCGGTCGGGATGTTCGTCCCGGCATGTTCGCCGTCGTAGTCGGCCTGGTGGCAGGCCACGCAGTCGTCGACGTCGCGCGGGGTGAACCGCAGCTCGGTGCTGGGGATCAGGTGACAGCCCGCGCAGGGCGCCTCGGCGTGCTCCCCCAGGAGGGGGAACCCGGTGACCTGCAGATGGTCGAACGCCGCGCCCTCCCAGCCGGTCTCGCTATGGCATTGGACGCAACCAGTCGGGAACCCGCCGCCCGAGTGCTCGCGATCATAGTCCGTCCGGTGACAGGCCACGCAGTCCTGGTCGTCCGCGGCCTGGAACGGCACGTCGAAGGCGGGGCCGCTGTGGCACGACGAGCAGGCTGCATCCTGGTGTCGTCCGATCAGGCGGAAGCCCTCCGACAACGTCGGGTGGTCGAGCCCGGCGCCGTCCCAGGAATCGACGCCGTGGCAGCTGAGGCAGGTCGTCGGGAAACCCTGGCCTCCATGCTCCCGGTCGAAGTCCGCGACGTGGCAGGTGACGCAGTCGTCCTGGTCCGCGGGCCGCCAGAGCGGTTCCAGGGACGGCATCTGATGACAGCGGGCGCATTCCAGCCCCACGTGGGCACCCACGAGCCCGAACCCGTCGGACAGCCGCGCGTGATCGAAGGATTCGCTCGCTCGCCACGACAGCGTGCCATGACACTGCTGGCAGCTGGTGGGGAAGCCCAGGCGCTCATGATCGACGACGTCGGTCCGCTGGTAGTCGGCGACGTGACAGCTCAAGCAATCCGAATCGCGCGTGGAGAACGCGCCCCCGCGGTCGTCGGTGTGACACGTCTCGCAGGTGACCTGCAGGTGGGCGCCGGAGAGCGGGAACTCCGTGCGGGCATGCAACTGCACGGCTTCGACCTGTTGGAAAGAAGCCGTGGAATGACAACTGGCGCAGTCCTGACCCAATGCCGCCTGGTGGACATCCAGGTGACAGGATGCACAGTCCGCGAGCGGGACGCGCGGTTGATCGAACCGCAGATCCATATGGCACCGCGTGCACTGCGCTTCGGCGTGCGTGCCGGTCAGCGGGAAGGCGGTGCGTGCGTGGTCGAAGTCGGGGCTCGACTTGACCGGCGTCCACGATTCGGGCGTGTGACAGGAGACGCAGTCCAGGTCCGCGGGCAGCGGTCCGTGGGGATTGATGCCGGCGACCTGGGCGCTGCCCGGCATGGCGAGCAGGCCGGTCAGGACGACCAGCGACAACCCGTGCGCCAGCGTCCTCATCGGCCTACGCCTGGTCCCGCGTACGTTCGAGGGCGGCGCGCGCCATGGCGGCCACCGCACCTGCCGTCTCCTGCCGCGCGGCGCGCTCCCACCACTCGCGTGCCTCCTGCACGCTTCCCTGGTTGATCGCAGCCACGCCGAGGTTGTAGAGGGCGGACGCGTCGTCGGGGAACCGGACCAACATGCGGGTCATGAGGGCGCCCACGTCGGACCAGCGCACCAGGGACCCGTAGCAGTTGGCCAGGTCCAGCCAGGCCTGCCGGCGACCGGGGTCGAGCTCGAGGAGCCGCTCGTAGTAGGTGGCAGCCTCCTCCCGCTTGTGTGCGTCGTACAGGAGGGTCGCCAGGCTATCCAGGGTCGCCGCGTCGTCGGGCGTGGCGTCGAGGCGGGCGCGCAGACGCTCCGTGCGCGCATGGTATTCGGCGGAGACGGGGCCGACGGATTCGCCGGGGGCACCCAACTGCACGCCAGCGGCGGCGTGCAGCGTCTGGAGCGAGTCGGCGGACAGCCCGGACGCATCCGGCGCCGGCGGAGCGGACGCCGGAAGCGCTCCCGCGCGCAGCGACGCCAGCACGGCTACCCCGAGCGCGAACGCGCCCGCCAGCAGCAACAGCCCTCTCCGGGGCGGACGCGCCGGCGACGCTTCAATATTGAAGGAACCCACTCGATGCTCTCCGGTCCATGGTGCGATACCGGAGAGAGCTGTGAGGCAGCGTCGTACGTGAACCACGTACCGTCCACCGGGGGAGCCTCACCGGGCCGACACTGGGTAGGACTACGGAGGCAAGAGCGGGACCGGAGGGCTGGCGGTGTAGCAGACCAGCGACGAACCGGGCGGGATCCCCGCAACCACGGGGAGTGAGTGCGGGCTAAACCAAACCGGCGCTACGGCCTACCCTGGTCCGCGCCGACGCACGACCGTCTCGGAACGGGCATCGTCGACCACACGCGCATCGAAGTCGTACCGTCGCAGGCGCCGCTCATCGCGGCGCGCCCGGTCGCGTTCGCCATAGCGACCCACCCGCACGCGGTAACGGTCCTCGCCGTCGGACGGGAGGCGGACCAGCCGCGGGGAGAGGCCCGCGCGCAACGCGTCGTCGAAGACCCGGGCGGCGCGGGCGTAGGAGTCCGTGGCGGCCAGCTCCAGCGCGAACAGGGGTGCCGGTGCCGACCGGGGCTGAGCAGCCCGGCGCTCTCCACGGGCCTCGGCGAGCTGATCGAGTCGGTGGCGCGCGCGCGATGCGTAGCTGCCGCCCGGGTGTTCCAGCACGATGCGGACGTAGTCCTGCGCCGCCAGGTCCGGATCCACGGTGAGCCGCGCGCGCAGCCACAGGCCGCGCTCGCGATCCGCGGCGCTGCGGTCGTCGAAAGCATCCCACCACAGCTCCAACGCCAGGCGCGCCTCGTCCAGCCGCGCCTCCGCGGCGCGCGCCTCGACATCGTCCAGCGTCCAGCCCTGTGCGGCGAGATCGGCAGGCACCGCCAGCACCAGCGTAGCGGCACCCACCCAGGCCCGCACGTTCACGCGGCGCTCCGGCCGCGCGCTTCCAGCGTCAGGAACCACTCCTCCAACAGGTGCTCATCGGAGAAGCTCGCGCTCTTCAGGAGGCGATCGACGCGCGCGAGGCCTACGAGCGCTTCGCGGATCTGGGGCTCGGTCCAGCGGCGCGCCTGGGGAGCGAGCCTGCGCGCCAGCCACTTCTGATGCCCGGGTAGCACCCGCTCCAACGCGGCGGCGCCCCCGGTGTTGAGGAGGCCGAGGCGCAGCAGGTGCGTGCCGAGGCTCATCGCCAGGCCCACGCCCGATTCGCCTTGGTCCAGGAGGACCGGCAGCGCCCGGCGCGCGTCGCGGAAGCGGCGCTCCCCGACCAGGTCGAACCACTTCCAGCGATCCTGCGCGGGCAGGCGGGTCCCGGCCGCCTCGACGTCCGCCGCCGTGATGCGCTGGGCGTCGCCCACGCGGTCGCGCAGCTTGGCCAGCTCCTGGTCCAGGATACCGAGGTCGGCTCCCACGCCCGCCGCGAGTGCGCGGGCCGCGTCGGGTTCGATCTCAACCCCGTGGTGCTCCTGTCCCCAGCTCATCAGCCAGCCCGGCAGGTCGTCGGGAGAGAGCGGCTCGAACTCGACCGAGCGCGCCTTGCGGGCGAGCGTGGTCCAGAACTTGGCCTTGGAGCCACCGGTGCGCGCCACCAGCACGAGCGCCAGACCCGGCGGCGTGCGCGCCAAGGCATCCTCGATCACGGCGCGCGTGCGCGAGCTGGCCGCGAGGCCCTCTGCGTCGCGGATCAGCACCACGCGCCACTCGGCCATCATGGGAGGCGTGCCGATCACGGACGCGAGCGTCTCGACGGTCACGTCGGTGCCGCGCAGGACATCCAGGTTGAAGTCGCGCGTGGAGGCGTCGAGATGGCGCTCGAGCAGGGTCTGGAAGGCGCGCTCCTTCCGGAACTCGTCATCCCCGTGGAGGAAGAAGACCCCGCCCTTCTTCCCGTCGAGGGGGGAGGACACCGGCGCCCTGCCCTACTGGAAGCTGGCGGCCCGGACGGCCAGGGGCGTGGTGGTCCGATAGCCGGCGACGGAGGAGTACTCGTGCAGGAGGGCGTTGGCGTCTCCCCAGAAGTCGTCCGCGAGCACACCCGGCAGACCGGCCCCGCCGGGGAAGGGCGTGGACCCCAGGCGGAGCCGGGGCTGGGGACGGGTGGGCGGCACGGCCGCGATGGCCGGCAAGGTGACGTCCACCACCACCGGCTGCAGCGTGGGCAGCCAGGCCAGGATGACCAGCACCACGGCCACGCCGGCCAGGGCGCCCGTGGTGGCGACAGACCCCTGGGGGCTCCGGGCCAGCCGGTTCAGGGCGCGCTCCTCGCTCAGGCGGGCGTGGAGGCGGGCCCGGAACTCCGGGGTGGCCTCCAGGTGGGGCAGGTCCCGCACCACCCGGCCGCTCCGCTCCACCACGCGGGCGTAGCGGTCGCAGCGGCAGCAGGAAGCCCGGTGACGCGCGAAGGACGCGCGCTCGTCCGGGCCGAGCACCCCGTCATGAAAGTCTGAGAATCCGGCCAGGAACTCCTGACACCCCATGGGACCCTGAATCCGCTGCGTCGATGAAGGTCGCGCCGCCGAGAGCGGCTCCAGGGGTGATACTGGTCGGGTCCGGGGCAGGTTCCGGCCACGGCGCTCCGGGGAGGAGGCCGGAACGGCGTGAGGGCGCCCTTCGCGGGGGCGCCCTCACGGTCGTGCGGTCGGTCCGCCCCTCAGGGCGGCTCCAGGCCGGCCCTAGTCGATCATCGGGGCGATGATCCGGGCGAAGTTGTTGCGGGCCCGGTTCAGGCGGCTCTTGACCGTCCCCAGGTTGCAGTCGGTGATCTCGGCGATCTCCTCGTAGGTCTTCCCCTCCAGCTCCCGCAGCACGAACACCTCGCGGTGGTGCTCCGGCAGCTCGGAGACGGCCTCCTCCACCTTCTCGCGCAGGAAGCGCTTCCGGTAGAGATCGTCGGGCTTGAGCTTGCTGTCCTCCCACTCCAGCGGCCGATGGTCCGCGTCCCAGTTCTTCTTGATGGTCTGGAACAGCACCAGCGGATTCCGCGAGCGGTTCCGCAACTCGTTCTTGGCCAGGTTCCCCGCGATGGTGTAGATCCACGTGGAGAACTTCTTGGTCTGGTCGAACCGATGCAGGTGGCGATACACCCGCACGAACGTCTCCTGCACCAGGTCCTGCGCACGCTCGCGGTCTCCGACCGTGCGATAGACGAAATTCAACAGGCGTTGGTCGTAGCGTTCCACCAGCTCACCGAAGGCACGCTCGTCCCCGGCCAGGAACGCCTGCACCACCTCCGAGTCGCCGAGCTGGCCGCGCTCGACACGAGCCTCACGCGAGGCGCCGGTCCCGTCGGGACCCGCTCGCTCCAACAGGCTGATCTTCCGCGCTCCCATCATCCCCCCAGGCTTCGATTGGGCTCGGACCGCCTTCCCCGAAGGAAGACAGCCGGGGAACTCCGCCCGTGAGGAAGGGCACCTTCCATACCATGGCGGAACCCTAGCAGATACGCGGGTTTCCGCCATCCATGTCCTCCAGGGGGGACGGGCCAGTGTTTCAGAATGGACGGGGTGAAACCCGGGACGGGACAGCCCCCCTGTCGCCTCCGGGGCGGACTCCACGCCACGAGCGCTATCCCGCCGCCCCCGCCCGCTCGACCTCGAACGCGTCGTTCAGGCGCGCCGCCAGCTCGATCCCCTCGCGCTCCCGCACCCCCAGGAGGAGCAGCAGGCCGACCGCGAAGAAGCCGACGATGGTGCCCATGGCCACCCGGTGGTTGCCGGTCCAGGCCAGCGCGGTCGTGTAGGCCAGCGGCCCCAGCAGGGAGGACATCTTCCCCGAGAAGGCATACAGCCCGAACGCCTCGGCGTGCTTGTGCTCCGGCACCAGCTTGGCCAGCAGGCTGCGGCTGGCCGACTGGTTGGGGCCCATCATCACGCCGATCAACGTGGCCGCCAGCCAGAAGCCCGCCACGCTCGACGCGTTCACGCCGACCACCCCGGCCACGATCAGCCCGAGAAGCGTGATGACGATGGTGCGCTTGCCGCCGATGCGGTCGTCGATGAAGCCGAAGGCGAACGCGCCGATCCCCGCGGCCACGTTGAGAGCGATGCCCATCGCCAGGACCTGCTCGATCTCCATCCCGAGCACCGCGGCGGCGTAGACGCCGGCAAAGACGATCACGGTGGTGAGGCCGTCGTTGTAGATCATGCGCGCCACGATGAGCTTGGTTGCCTCACGCAGCTCCCGCAGATGGCGCGTGGTCTCCCGCAGCCGCTGGAACCCCACCCGGACATAGCCCCCTTCCGGCGCCCCGCGTCGCTCGGCCCGCTCCCGAACGCCGAAGAACATGGGCAGCGAGAAAACGAAGAACCAACCCGCCACCAGGAGATTCGTGGCGCGCACGTTCAGATCGTCGGCCTCGGGGAGCCAACCCCGTACCATGCCCAGACCGAGTGCGAGGCAGATGAGTCCACCGATGTAGCCGAGGAAGTACCCGATGCCGGAGATGCGCCCGATGGTGCGCGCCGAGGAGACCTCGGGCAGGAAGGCGTTGTAGAAGACGTTCGCGGACTCGAAGCCGATGTTGGCCACGACGAACAGGGCCGCCGCCGCCCAGGCGTCGCCCGGCCCCATGAAGAAGAGCAGGCACGTGAAGACGATCGACTGCAATGAGAAGAGGACCAGGAAGACCTTCTTGCGACCCGAGTAATCGGCGATGGCGCCCAACACGGGCATCAAGAGGGCGACCACGACGGCCGACAGGTTCACCGCCCGGCCCCAGAGGATCGTCCCTTCCACGTCGGATGGGGCAATGACGTTGGTGAAGTAGATGTTGAAGACGAACGTCACGACCAGCGTGTTGAACGCCGAGCTGCCGAAGTCGAACAGCGACCAGCCGACGACGTCGCGATTCCAGATCCTGTCCATGCGCCTGTGGTGCACCGGTTGGGGGGAACCACCGGGCCCTGGGCGTCGGCGCCGCTATCCGCGCCGGCCGGGCTCCAGCAGGAAGCGTCCTGCGTACAACAGGGACACCAGCGTCTTGGCGTCCGTGATCTCGCCCTGCTCGATCAACCCTTCGACCTCACTCCAGGGAAGGGCCACGACCTCCATGAACTCGTCGGCGTCGCGCCCGGTGCTGCCCTCCGACAGGTCCCACGCGGCATAGATGCGGATCACCTCGTCGGTGAAGCCCGGCGTGGTGTGGATCTCCGTCAAGCGCCGCAGCGTGCCCGGCACGTACCCGGTCTCCTCCTCCAGCTCCCGCCGGGCGCACACGTCCCAGTCCTCCCCGTCGAAGGCGGGCATGCCGGCGGGCACCTCCCACATCGCGCCGCCGGCCGCGTAGCGGTACTGCCGGAGCATCACCACGCGGGGGTCGGCGGCCGTGGTCGGATCCTCCAGGAAGGGCACCACGCAGGACGCACCGCGATGACGCACCAGCTCCAGCTCGCCCACCGAGCCGTCCGGGAAGCGCACCGTGTCCACGCTCAACCGCACGATGCGCCCTTCGTGCACCATGCGCCGATCGAGTCGGGCGGAGTCGTCGCTCGGCATCAACCGGGCTCCACCACCTCGACGGGGCCGTGGCCCAGGGCCTCCAGGTCGGCCCGGATGGCGTCGGCGTCTCCCACCACCACGACCTGGGCCCGCTCCGGATGCACGTGCGCCCGGCCCGCGGCACGCGCCGCGTCCGTCGTGACGGCCCGGATGCGGTCGCGATACAGGTCGTACTCGTCTTCCGGGAGGTCGTAGACCCACAGGCGTCCCACCTGGTTGGCGACCTGGCCGCCCGTCTCGAACTGCAACGGGAACACGCCGGCCATGTAGTCGCGGGCGGACTCGACCTCCTCGTCGGTGGGGCCGTCCCCCACCATGGCGCGAAGCTCGGAGAGCGCCTCGCGCACGGCCGCGGCGGTCACCGCGGTCTCGACCGCGGTGGAGACCAGGAAGGGCCCGTCGTTGCGGCGCAGGTCGAAGCGGGCGCGCACGCCGTACGTGAAGCCGTGCCGCTCGCGCAGGTTGAGGTTGAGGCGGCTGGAGAAGAGGCCGCCCAGGATCTCGTTGAAGACACGCAGGGCGAAGAAGTCGGGCGTGGCGCGTGACGCGCCCACGTGTCCGATGCGGATCTCCGACTGCACGGCTCCTTCCCGGTGGACGATCCAGACGCGTGGCTCCTCGGAGCGCGGCGCACACGAGAGGGCCGGCCGGCCCGGACCCACCCCGGTCCATCCCGCGAAGCGGTCCTCGATGCGCGCGGCCAACGCGTCGGCGTCCACGTCCCCGGCGGCCACCACGGCGGCACCCGCGGGCCGGTACGCGCGCGCATGGAAGGCGGCCAGACGCTCCGGATCCATGCGGGAGACCGTCGCGCGCTCCCCGCTCAGGCGCCGCCCGTAGGGCTCGCCCTCCGCGTAGACCAGGCGGGCGGCCGAGTGGCCGGCGAGCGTCCGGGGATCGGCGAGTTCGTGCTCGATCTGGGCGAGGCGCTGGTTGCGCAACCGCTCCACCTCGTCGGCCGGGAAAGCCGGCTCCAGCACCATCTCCGCCAGCAGGTCGAACGCCTCCAGGGTGCGGTCGGCCGTGCACGTCATGCCGATGACCGTCGCATCCCACCCGGTGTGCACGGAGACGGCCGTGCCGATCGACTCGAGCGCTTCCGCCAGCTCGGACGCGCTCCGGCGCGCGGTGCCGCCCTCCAGCGCGCGTCCGGTGAACACGGCGAGTCCGGCGTCGTCGACCCCGACCACGGACTCGGACGCATCCAGCAGCAGGTTGAGCGTGACCAGCGGGATGCGCGGCATGCGCGCCACGGTGAACGGAACTCCGGGTCCGACGCGTGTCGTTTCCACGCGCGGTGGTGTGAAGGGCCGGATGCGACCCGGCGCGGGCACGTCCACGTGGGTACGGGAGCTCATTCGCCGTTCTCCGGGAGGTAGGTGAGCACGGCGCGGTTCTCCGAACCCAGGAACTCGCGCGCGAAGGCCTCCACGTCGTCGGCGCCCACCTCCCGCAGCCGATCGATCTCCCCGGAGAGGCGACCCGGATCCTCGAAGTAGTGCTCGAACATCGACAAGAGGTCCGCTCGCTCCCCGATCTCCTCCACCGACGAGAGGAGGCGGGTCTCGGCCAGCGCCACCGCGCGCTCGACCTCTCCGCCGCGCACGTCCTCCAGCCCGTCCAGCTCCGCCAGCACCGCCTGCTCCAACGTGTCGGGATCGACGTGCGGCAGGCCCGTGGCCCAGACCACCGCCAGCGCGGCGCCGGTGTCGATCGGAAAGACGAAGCCGGCGACGTCCTTGGCGATGCGCTGCTCACGGATCAGGCGCGAGTACAGGCGCGAGGCGCGCCCCGACGCCAGAACGCCGAAGGCCACGTCGGCCGCGTGGAAGCGCGGGTCGGTGAAGCGCGGGACGCGCAGGCCCACGTAGACCCGCGGGAGCGGCACCTGGGCCTCCACCCGCTCGAACACGCTCACCCCCAGCAGCGGGTCGACGTCCGGCTCGCCCGGAAGCTCCGGGACCTGGGGCCCGGCGGGGATCTCCCCGAAGTTGCGCTCGATCATCGCCAGCGCCGTCTCGCGCTCGAAGTCGCCGCAGACCGTGAGCACGGCGTTGTTGGGCAGATAGAACGTGCGGAAGAACTCGGAGACGTCCTCGAGGCTGGCGGCGTCGATGTCCTCCATCGAGCCGATCACCGTGTGGTGGTAGGGATGCGTGTCCGGGTACACGAGCGCCTGCATGCGCTCGTCCCAGTCCCCGTAGGGTTGGTTGTCATAGCGCCAGCGCCGCTCGTTCTTCACCACGTCCCGCTGGTTGTCCAGCTTCTCCTGGGTCATCGCCGGGAGCATCCATCCCATGCGATCGGCCTCCAACCACAACGCCAGCTCCAGGTGGTGGGACGGCAGCGTCTCGTAGTAGTTGGTGCGGTCGAACCAGGTGGACGCGTTGAGCGAGCCGCCCGCGCGCTCGACCAGCTCGAAGTGCCGGTTCTTGGGCACGTGCTCCGAGCCCTGGAACATCATGTGCTCGAAGAGGTGCGCGAAGCCGGTCAGCCCCTCGGGCTCGTTGCGGGAGCCGACGCCGTACCAGAGGTTCACGCCCACGATCGGGGCGGTGTCGTCGGGAGCGAGCACGATGCGCAGGCCGTTGGCCAGCCGATGCCGCTCGAACGGGATCTCGATCAAACCGGGGAGCTCCTTGTGGGGACCAGGGAGGGGGCGCTCCACAGGAGCGCGTGTCCTACTCGCGTGCGAACGGTCAGGGACGGGTCATCAGGCGGGCGTGGAACGCGCGGGGGCCGTAGCTGCCCTTGAGCGCGGCCCCGGCCGCGTCGCCGCCTTCTTCCAGCAGCTCCTCCACCTCCGCCACCGCGGTCTCGTCGGCGTCCTCGCTCTCGAGCGTGCGTGCGCGCTCCAGCATCTCCCAGGCGGTGTCCTCGTCTCCCTGGGACGCGGAGGCGAGCGCCGCCAGCACCTGGGCCTCCATGTCCTCGGGATCGAGGCGGGCGCCGACCACCAGGTCGGCGGCGGCCTCGTCCGCGCGGTCGGCCTCGATGAGCGCGAGGCCCACGAGGATGCGGGCCCAGGGGTCCTCGGGGTCGAGCGCGCTGGCCTGGTAGAAATCGTCCAGCGCGCCCTCGCGCTGCTCGGCGAGCGAGCGCGCCACGCCCCGCTCCAGGAACGCCAGGGGCTCGTCCGGGTCCAGGCGGATGGCCTCGTCCAGCTCCTTGAGCGCGTCCTCCCTGAACCCCTCCCGCGCCAGGTAGCCGCCGTAGAGCCAGCGCGGCCGGGCGAGCGTGGGACCGAGCAGCGTGGCCGTGCGCAGCGCCGCTTCCGCGTCCGGGTCGTCGAACCGGGCCAGCCCGGCGCCCGCCGTGGCCAGGAGCTCCGGATCCTCGATGCCGATCTCGAGCGCGCGCCGGAAGCGCTCGTAGCCGATGCCTTCCATCCCGAGCGCGGTCTCCACCACGCCCAGCGCGCAGAGCACCGTCACGTCGTCCGCGTCTTCCTCCAGCAGCGCGCGCAGCGCGTCCGCCGAGCCCTCCCAGTCCCCCTCCTCCGCCATCTCGTAGGCACGGTCGACGGCGCGGCCGCGCGCCTCGGGATCGGTCAGCACCGGCTCACGCTCCGTACTTCTCGAGGCGACCCGCATGCGCGAGCGCGAGCGACATCAGCTCCACGCCGCGGAAGTGGCCGAGGTCGCCGCCCCGGCAATCGCGCTCGCCGAAGCGCTGCGCCGTCGGGCGCGCCCAGCGCGAGGCCAGCAGGACGGGCACGGGGTGCCAGGAGTGCGCCTTGAGCGTGGCGGGCGTCGAATGATCGCCGGTCACCATGAGCACGTCCGGCTCCAGCTCCACGACGCGCGGCACGAGCGCGTCGATGGCTTCGATGGCGGCCACCTTGGCGTCGAAGTCTCCGTCCTCCCCGCGCGCGTCCGTGGCCTTGAAATGCAGGAAGGAGTAGTCGAAGCGCTCCCAGCTCGACTCGAGCGCCGCCACGGTCTCCTCGTCCCCGGCGGGCTCCACCTCGACGGCCATGCCCACGAGACGCGCGACGCCGCGGTACATCGGGTACTTCGCGAGCGCGACGCCCGACAGACCGAAGCGCTCACGGAACGAAGGGATGCCCTCGTAGCGGCTGAACCCCCGCGCGAGGAAGGCATGCACCTTCGGATCGTCGGCGAGCAGCGCACGCGACTGCGTGAGCAGGGACTCCACGATCTCGGCCGTGCGCACGGAGTCGGGCCCGGCGGCGCGCGCCGGCAGCGGTGGGACCCCGGTCTCCTGCGGGTCGGTGTCCTCGACCGCGCCCCCCAGGCCAGGGCCGCGCAGGATCATGACCGCCCGGTGCTCCTTCTCGTGCAGGACGTGCAGCTCCACGTCGTCGGGGACCTCGAGCGCGCCCCGCACCCTGTCGATGACCGCGCGCCCTTCGGCGTCCGAGGGGCGACCCGCACGGCGATCGCTGATGCGCCCCTCGCGGTCCAGCGAGGCCAGGTTCAGCCGGAAGGCGACGTCTCCCGCCTTGAGATCGAACCCGACGCCGAGCGCCGAGAGGATGCCCCGTCCGATCGGGTACTGCAGGGGGTCGTAGCCGAAGAGCGCCAGATGGGCCGGACCGCTGCCGGGCGTCACCCCGGGAGCGACCGGGTTGAAGACGCCGAGCGAGGAGCGGGCGGCCAGGGCGTCCAGGTGGGGCGTACGTGCGGCCTCCAGCTCGGTCAGACCGGAGGGGCCGGGCAGACCGCCCAGGCCATCGAGGACGAGCAGGACGATGGAGCCCCCGTCACCACGGGAGACCAGATCGTCCGGAACGGTGATCGCGCTCATGCGTCCAGAGGGGAGGGGGTCTGCGGACCCGACCAGCCCGGTCGGGCCGAGGACCTGCAATGTAGCAGGTCGCCGAACGCCCGGGGTACCCCGGGAGCGGAAGGGTCGGATCGAACGGTGCCGTCGGCACTTGCGAGCCCGGGGCGCCGCCCGATTGCGCCGTTCCCCCGCCCTTCCTACGATCCGGGCTCGCCATCCGCCGGCCCTCGTCCGCACGCACCGGAGAGACCCCGTGAAGCTCACGCGCTTCGAGATGGAGCGGTACCAGTCGACGTTCGAGCACCGCGTCCGCTACAACCTCTCCGAGAGCGGCGTCCACCCCCTCAACACGGCCGAGCTGCTGGAGCTGGCGGGCAGCGACGTGGACCTGCTGTCCATCCGGCACGAATACGGGCAGTCCAACGGCTCCGACGCGCTGCGGGCGCGGATCGCGGCGCTCTATCCCGGCGCCAGCGAACGCGGCGTGCTCGTCACCGTGGGCGGGGCCGAGGCCAACTTCACGGCGGCCTGGCACCTGATGGAGCAGGGCCAGAAGGTGGCGGTGATGGTCCCCAACTACATGCAGGTGCCGGGGATGCTCGAGACCTTCGGCGCCGAGGTGCTCACCTTCCCGTTGCTGGAGGAGACCGGCTGGCAGCCCGACCTGGACCGCTTGCGCGCGTGCCTGGAGCAGGGCGCCCGCTTCATCCTGGTCACCAACCCCAACAACCCCACGGGCGCCATCCTCACCGAGGCGTCGATGGACGCCATCGTGCGCGAAGCCGACCGCTTCGGGGCGTGGATCCTGGCCGACGAGGTCTACAAGGGCGCCGAGCTGGACGGCAACGAGACGCCGTCCTTCTTCGGCCGCGGCGAGCGCATCCTCGTCACCAATTCCCTCTCCAAGGCCTACGGGCTGCCCGGGCTGCGCATCGGATGGATCGTGGGACCCGAGCAGATCCGGGAAGACCTGTGGAGCCGCACCGACTACACCACCATCACGCCGGCCACGCTGTCCGACCTGTTGGCCACGCTGGCGCTGGAGCCCGCCACCCGGGAGCGCATCCGCACACGCACGCGCTCCATCCTGACGCGCAACCTGCCGCTGCTGATCGAGTGGATGGAGGGTCAGCAGGGGCTGTTCTCCTACCGGCCGCCGCAGGCCGGTGCGATCTGCTACGTGCGCTACGACGCGCCCGTGAACTCCACCGAGCTGGCCGAGCGACTGCGCACGGAGGACGACGTGCTGGTGGTGCCCGGCGACCACTTCGGCATGGACCACCACCTGCGCATCGGGATCGGACCGCCCGCCGAGCTGCTGCTCGAGGGCCTGGAGCGGATGGCGCGCCAGTTCGAGGCGGCGCGCGCCTGAGGGATCAGCGGTCGTGCAGCCAGCGCTCGAGGCGCCACAGCGCGGCCACGTAGCGGGCCGCTTCCTCCCGGTCCTCGGCAGGCGCGGCCTCCGCCAGCGCCGTGGCCCGGTCGAGATCGCGGGAGATGGAGTCGGCGGTCGCGGACACCCAGAGCCGGTGCAGCTCCCGGATGGTCTCGCTCGATGTGGACGGGTTCAACGTCAAGGCTTGGTCCGCTGCACGTTCCCACCCCCGGGCCGCGTCGGGGCGACTGCCCCCCTGGACCGACGGATCGGCCAAAATAGGCCGATTCCCTACCCCACGACAGGTGAAGGAGACCCCCGCCGGATGCGGACCCGACGCCACACCGGAGCCGCCCTGGCGGCCCTGCTCCTCCTGGCCGTGCCCGCGGCCGGGCAGGAGCCGTTCGACCTCCTGATCGAGGGCGGCCGCGTCCTCGACGGCACGGGCAATCCCTGGTTCCAGGCGGACGTGGGCGTCCGGGACGGCCGGATCGTGGCCGTGGGCCGCCTGCAGGGGCAGCCTGCCCGGCGGGTGCTCGACGCCCGCGGGCGCATGGTCGCTCCCGGCTTCATCGACCTGCACTCCCACGCCGACGACCACTTCCCGGGACGCGAGCCGTCCGGGCTACGCTCGCCGGACGCCCGCCGGCGGGCCGCCCCCAACGTGGTGGCACAAGGGGTCACCACGGTCGTGGTCAACCAGGACGGGCGCTCGTTCTGGCCGATCGCCGAGCAGCGGGCCACGCTGGAGCGACTCGGCTTCGGACCCAACACGCTGCTGATGGTGGGACACGGCGAGGTCCGCCGGCAGGTGCTGCGGGACGACGTGGAGCGCCCGGCGACGCCGGAGGAGGTGGCGCGTATGCGCGCCCTGGTGCGCCAGGGCCTCGAGGAAGGGGCGGTGGGCCTGTCCGCCGGTCTCGAGTACGTCCCCGGCCGCTTCAGCACCACCGACGAGGTCGCGGCGCTCGCGGAGGAGCTGGTGCCCTTCGACGGCGTCTACATCTCGCACGAGCGCAGCGAGGGCTCCGATCCCATGTGGTTCTGGCCCAGCCAGGACGCGGCGGGCCCGCCCACGCTGCTCGACGCCGTGATGGAGACGATCGAGATCGGGCGTCGGAGCGGTGCGCGCGTGGTGGCCTCGCACATCAAGGCCAAGGGCGCGCACTACTGGGGCTCGTCGGGTGCGGCCATCCAGCTCATCGAGCGCGCGCGCGCCGAGGGCGTGCGCGTGTGGGCCGACCAGTACCCGTACGCCACGTCGGGCTCGGACGGCAGCACGGTGCTCATCCCGTCCTGGGTGTTCCGGGCACCGGCGCGTCAGGAGCCCGACCGCACCGCGGAGCTGGAGCGCGCGCTCGCCGCGCCGGCCACGGCCGCCCGCGTGCGCTCCGACATCGCGCACGAGATCCGGCGGCGCGGCGGCGCCGACCGCGTGGTGGTCTTCGATCATCCGCGCGCGGACTTCATCGAGAAGAGCCTCGCGGAGGTGGCAGCCATCCTGGGACAGGATCCGGTCGAGGCCGCGCTGTCCCTGCAGCGCCTCGGGGACCCGAAGCGATCCGGCGGTGGACGCGTGCGCGGGTTCTCGCTCTCGGAGCTGGACGTGGAGGCCTATGCGGCGCAGCCGTGGGTCGCGACCGCATCCGACGGCGGCATCGCGCTGCCGGAGGACGGACCCGCCGTGCACGCGCGCTTCTACGGCACCTTCCCGCGCAAGATCCGTCACTACGCGTTGTCCCGCGGCGTGCTGTCGCTGGAGGACGCCATCCGCTCCATGACGTCGCTGCCCGCGCAGATCCTCGGCCTGCGCGACCGCGGCCTCGTGCGCGAGGGCATGGCGGCCGACCTGGTGGTCTTCGACCTCGAGCGCATCACGGACCGGGCCACCTTCAGCGACCCGCACCAGTACGCGGAGGGCATCGAGCTGGTCCTCGTGGGCGGGGTGCCCGTGGTGGAGGAGGGAGCGCTCACCTGGGCCCTGCCCGGCCGGCTGCTCACCAGGGACGGGGGGAACCGGTAGTGCCGCTCCGCGACGCCGCCCACGAGCTGGGCCTGCTCGTCCGCTCCCGCCATCCGCTGCTCGTCCTGGACTCGACGGACGACGAGCGCCTGCGCACGCTCCTGCACCACGTCACCGACGCGGTCGGCGTGCCGCTCTTCACCTGGTCGCGCGTGCGCGGGCTCACGCGGGCGGGCGCGAGCGCCGCGGTGTACGGGACGGACGATCCGGGCGCGGCCCTCGGCCACGTGTCCGCCAGCACCGTGACCGCGCTCTACCACTTCCCGGGGCTGGCTCCGCTGCTGCGGGGCAACGCGGCCCTGGAGGCCCGCTTCCAGGAAGCGGTGGCGCGGGCCCGGGCCCACAGATCCACTCTGGTGGTCACCGGACCCGACGTGGATCTGCCGGAAGCCGTGACGCCCCACATCACGCGCTTCCAGATGCCCGCTCCCTCCGAGGCGGAGCTGCGCGGCCTGCTCTCCCAACTGATCCGCGACCTCTCGGCACGTCAGCACGTGGAGGTGGCGGTCACCCCGGCGGAGCTGACGCGCCTGCTCCGCCCGCTCGAGGGGCTCACGCTGCTCGAGGCGGAGAAGATCCTGACCAAGGCCATCGTGGAGGATGGGCGCCTGGGCGTCGAGGACATCCGACACGTCATCGACGCCAAGAAGCAGGTCATCGAGCGCGAGGGGCTGCTGGAATACTACCCGTTGGAGGAGGCGCAGACGGAGATCGCGGACCTCGTCCGCCTCAAGGACTGGCTGCGCAAGCGCAAGGCGGTGCTGCAGGATCCGGCCGCCGCGCAGCGCTTCGGGCTGGAGTTCCCGCGCGGCATGCTGCTCCTGGGAGTGCCCGGGTGCGGGAAGAGCCTGTGCGCCAAGGCGGTGGCGGCGGAGTGGCAGCTGCCATTGCTCAAGCTCGACCCCTCCAACCTCTACAACAAGTACATCGGGGAGAGCGAGAAGAACTTCAAGCGCGCCATGGAGGCCGCGGAGCGCATGGCACCGGTGGTCCTGTGGATCGACGAGCTGGAGAAGGCGTTCGCCGAAGGCGGCTCCGAGGACGGCGGGGTGTCCACCCGCATCCTGGGGAGCTTCCTGTCCTGGATGCAGGAGCGAAAGGGCGAGGTCTTCGTGGTGGCCACCGCCAACCAGATCGCGCGTGTCCCCCCCGAGCTGCTCCGCAAAGGCCGCTTCGACGAGATCTTCTTCGTGGATCTTCCACCCGCGGAGGTGCGCCGCGACATCCTGCGCATCCACCTGGCGAAGCGCGGCCACGATCCGGCCGGCTTCGACCTGGACGGTCTGGCCGCGCGCAGCGACGGCTTCAGCGGCGCCGAGCTGGAGCAGGTGGTGGTGGCGGCGCTCTTCAGCGCCTTCTCCGCCAGGCAGCCCCTGACGGACGGCGGTCTGCACGCCGAGATCGACGGCACCCTGCCGCTGTCGGTCACGATGGCCGAGCGCGTGGCCGAGATGCGCGCGTGGGCGCGGGATCGGGCGGTGCCGGCGAACTGAGGCGCCCTTCGTGCGCGGGCGCCGCGGAGTGCCCACACTTGCGGATGTGCTGCGGTCGAGCTACACCCAGGGTCGGGGCACGCATCCATCCACCGCCGTGCGCACCGCATGCACCGTCCTGTCGTTCTCCTGTGTCTGGTGGCCGCCTGCGGCGGCGAGTCCACCGATGCCCGCCCCAGCCGGGTGGACAGCGCCGGCGTCGAGCTGATCTCGAACGCCCGTCCTCTCTGGAGCGGGTCCGACGCGTGGCGGATCGGGCCGGCGCTGCTGACTCTCGGGAATGAACGCGAAGAGACGCAGCTGGGGGACGCAGTGCAGGCCCGCTGGGCCACCGATGGCAGCGTGTGGATCAGTGACCTGATCAACGCGCGCATCCATCTCTACGGGCCGGACGGGGCGTGGGAGCGGAGCCTCGGCGGCCGCGGCGGTGGACCCGGGGAGTACCAGGGGTCACCGCTGCTGGCGCCGGTAGGATCCGACTCGATGGGCGTCAGTGACGGTGGAAGCCGGAGGCTCACCATCCTCGACCGGAGTGGGCTGCCCGCACGCACCCTCGACCTCCCCAATGTCTCCCCGTACGGATTCAGCCTGCTCGGCCGGCGCTCGGACGGCAGACTCTTGCTCCAGGCGTCCTCCCTGATGTACGGGCCCGGGCCCGACGGTGCGCACTGGATCCCCGCTCCGCTCCTGATCCTGCGCTCCGATGGAGCCCCTCCCGATACCGTGCTGACCTACGACCATCACCATCTCGTGACCGCGGCCGGGCGCCCCGTCGTGACCTTCCTGGGCACCTGGGCGTCTCTCGCAACAGATGGCGATCTCGTCTTCGTAGGTCGGGGCGACCGCGCACGGGTGGACGTGCACGACGCGGCCAGCGGAGTCCTGGTGCGCAGCCTGCGCTGGGCGCGGATTCCGGGCCTGGTCGACCAGGCGCTGAAGGACTCGATCCGCACCGAGATGCTCCACCCGTATCCCCCTGCGCCTCCGTCCGTTGCTCGACAGTTCGACGCGATCTGGGCAAACACCTGGTGGCCGGAGCGCAGGCCGCTCTTCGAGCGTCTCGTCGTGGACCCGGGCGGCGCACTCTGGGTGGGCGTACACCAGGTCCAACGCCGCGGCGGCCGGACCTGGACGGTGTTCGATCCAACGGGGCTCTGGCTGGGCGATGTCACGGCCCCGGAGGGCTTCGAGATCGAGCAGATCGGCGACGATGCGGTCCTCGGCATCTGGAAGGACGACCTGGACGTCTCCTGGGTGCAGGTGCGCAGGCTCGATCGTCAGGCGCGCTGAGGGTCCTGCGGCCGGATCCACCGACCTCCGCCGAGGCCGCAGGCGATCACGAAGGCAACCCCGGTCCCCGGGTCCGGGTGCGCATCGCACCGATTCCGTGGGGTGGATCGCGCTGCGGGAGTCGGCACGGGGCTCGCGGTAGGAGAAGCACTGTTCCCACTGCCGAGGAGGCCTGCATGCGTTCCGACATCGTGCCCGGCGCGTCCTTTCCGGACTATGTCTTCCCCGATCACACCCGAGTGCCGCGACGTCTTTCCGATCTGCAGGGAGACGATCCCATGGTCGTGGTGCTGACACGTGGGGCCTTCTGTCCCAAGGACCGTGTGCACCACCAGGAGCTGGTGCGGTTCCATGCCCAGCTCGTGGTCGGCTTCACGCGCATCGTGACCATCACCACCGACGACTGGCACACAGCCAACAACATGCGTCAGCAGCTCCACGCGCATTGGCCGTTCCTCCTCGACGAGGAGCGTCGGGTGCAGCAGGACCTCGAGATCGCGGAGTACACCGACGAGGAGCACGACGTCATGATCCCGCACACGCTCGTCCTGAACCCCGGGCTCGAGGTCGTCCGGGTCTTCAACGGCTACTACTACTGGGGACGCCCTTCCATGGCCGAGCTCCACGACGTGCTACGCCAGGCCACGCGAGCGGTCCGCGGGGACTGGGACCCCACACAGCCCGCGTTGCGCGCGGCCTGGGACCGCGGCGACAAGGACGCCTTTTATCCCTACGGGTCCAAGTCCATGGAGCGGACCCTTCTGGAGATGGCGGGCGCGGTCGATCAGTACGCCGGACGCGCGGACGTCGACTGACGTACGTGCGGCGTCCGCGACCGGGCGCGACGCTTCCGGCTCGACCTCCTCGGCCCCGCCCCCGGCGGCCCTCCACGGCACATGGCGGATTGTTTCGCCGCGACCGCCGCCGCACGGCACGGGGTCGCCGCGCGTCGACCTCCGGCGCGGGATCCGGAGACCCGCGCCCGCGGAGCCTGACGCCCCGGCGTGGCCTCGATCGTGCGCCCCTGTCCAACGTTTCGTTCGTCCCGGCAGCTCGCAGGAGGCCACCCATGGACGCAGCATCCACGCGTACGCTCCATACCGGCCGGGCCATGCCCGTGCTCGGGCTCGGTACCTGGAACCTCACGCACGACACGGCCGATACCGTGCGGGAGGCACTGCGGCTCGGCTATCGCATGATCGACACGTCCGGCGACTACGGCTCGCAACCCGGTATCGGTGAGGCGTTGCGTACGTCCGAGGTCGACCGGGAGGACATCTTCCTGGTGGCCAAGGTGGAAGAGGACGAGGACGCGTTCGCCTCGACCCGCCGCAACCTGGACGAGATGGGGCGCGGGCACGCCGACCTGATGCTCGTCCATCGTCCGCCGCCCGACGGAGTGGGCGTGTCGTTGTGGGAGGGCCTGATCCGCGCCCGCGACGAGGGGCTGACCCGCGACATCGGCGTCAGCAACTACACCGCCGACCAGATCGATGCGCTCGTGGAGCGCACGGGCGAGGTGCCTGTGGTCAATCAGGTGGAGTGGACCCCCTTCGGGTGGAGCGCGGACTTCCTGGACTACTGCCGTGGCAAGGACATCCTCATCCAGGCCTACAGTCCGCTGACACGAGCGGAGCGCCTGGATGACCCCCGGCTGGGCGAGATCGCCTCGGAGGTCCAGCAGACGCCCGCCCAGGTGCTGCTGCGCTGGCACCTGCAGCTCGGAGTGGTCCCGTTGCCCAAGGCCAACCAGGTGCCGCACCTCGAGGAGAACCTGGGTGCGTTCGGATTCGAGCTGGACGACGAGGCGATGAGCCGCGTGAGCGAGTTGAACGAGCACTACTCTGCGCTCGGCTCCCTCCCCTACGTCCAATGAGGCGCCGACTCGCGGGCCAGGTCGTGGTGCTGACAGGTGCATCCAGCGGGATCGGACTCTGTACGGCGCGCTACCTGGCCGTACGAGGGTGCCGGCTGGTGCTGACGGCCCGTTCCGCGGATGCGCTCGCCCAGGTGCGCCACGAGCTGGTGGAGGGGGGCGCCGAAGCCGAGGCCGTGCCCGCCGACGTGACCTCGGAGTCGGAGCTGCGCCGCGTGGCCGACACCGCCGTGGAGCGGTTCGGTCGGATCGACACCTGGGTGAACGGCGCGGCGGTCTACGCCCAGGCGGGTGTCTCCGATCTTCCCCTGGACGACTATCGGCGCCTCATCGACGTCAACCTCGTGGGCACCATCAATGGAACCCGCCAGGCCCTCCGCGTCATGCGGCGCCAGGGCGAGGGGGTCGTCGTCCAGGTGTCGTCCATCGTCGCGCTGCGCGGCGCGCCCTGGGCGTCGGCGTATTCCGCCACCAAACAGGGCGTGGACGGCTTCACCGAGGGCGTACGGGCCGAGCTGTGGGGCACCGGTGTGCGCGTCTCCACGCTCTACCTGCCGGCCGTGGACACCCCCATCTACCAGCATGCGGCGGCGCGTCTCGGGACGGTCCCCCAACCACCTCCACCGGTGGCCGACCCGGAGCGGGTGGCCGCGGCGATCGCCGGGCTGGCCCGCACCGGACGTCGCCATCAGCACGTCGGTCGCTTCCATCTGCTGTACGCGGGGCCAAACCGCATCTCGCCGGCGCTCGGCGATTGGTTCGTACAGCATACGGTCGAGTTCACGCGTTCGGGACGGCCCGCCGGCTCCAACAACCTCCACGAGCCGACGGGCCTGCCTCCGCGGGTCCGGGGAGGCTGGCGCCAACGGGGTTGGCGCGGCGTCACGCTGACGGACACCGTCCGGGTCCTTCCCGTGGAGACCGCCCTGGGTGCGGCCGCACTCCTCCTCGGCGCCGTCTGGTCCGGGCGGAAGCTGTGGAACCACGTCCGCGGGTGACGCCGGCACTCGACCTGCGCCCGGGTCGCGTCCGGGCGCGGAGCCGATGGCCCCCGCTCCACGCCCGGTGACCACGACGACCGACGATCAGTGGCCGTTCGGTAGCAGGACAACCTTGCGGCAACCGTCCTCCTTGCCTGCGAACATCTCGTAGGCCTGCGCGGCGTCCTCGAGCGGGAAGCGATGGCTGATCAGCGCCTTCGCATCCACGCGTCCCTCCTGGATATGCTCGAGCAGATGTGGCATGTAGCGCTTCGTGTTGCACTGGGCCATGCGCAGGGTCAGTCCCTTGTTCATGGCTGTGCCGATGGGGATGAGATTCCACGGCGGGCCGTACACACCGATCAGGACCACGTTGCCACCCTTGCGCACGCTGTTGATCGCCCATTCGATGGCGGTGGGCGCTCCGGCCTCGGCCATCACCACCCGACCCAGGAATTCGTGCAGGCGGGAGCCGTCGGCCTCCATCCCCACCGCGTCGATGGCCACATCGGGACCGCGGCCCTCGGTCATGTCCTTCAGGTGGGTGACGATGTCGTCCACCGCGCGGAAATCCACCGTCTCCACGCCGGCCTGTTGGCGGCAGAACTCCATGCGGTACTCCACCTGGTCCACCGCGATCACCCGCCCGGCGCCCATCAACCACGCCGAGATCTGGGCAAAGAAGCCGACCGGCCCGCATCCGAACACCACCACGGTCTCGCCGGGCTTGATCTCCCCCATCTCCGCGGCCTGATAGCCGGTGGGGAAGATGTCCGAGAGGAACAGCACGTCCTCGTCCGGAACACCTTCGGGCACCTTCATCGGCCCCACGTCGGCGAAGGGCACGCGGACGTACTGGGCCTGTCCCCCGTCGTAGCCTCCCGTCGTGTGGGAGTAGCCGAAGACGCCCGACGCCACCTCGCTGTTGGGGTTGGAGTTCTCACACATCCCGAACAGGTCGCGCGAGCAGAAGAAGCAGCTGCCGCACGAGATGTTGAACGGGACCACCACGCGATCGTCGCGCACCAGGCGCTCCACGGAGGCGCCCGTCTCCACCACCCGCCCGGTGAACTCGTGGCCGAAGGTGTGTCCCACGCGGGTGTCGGGCACCAGACCGCGATAGAGATGCAGATCCGAGCCGCAGATGGCGGCCCGGCTGACTTCCAGGATGACGTCGTTCGGGTGTTCGATCCGGGGGTCGGGTTTGGTCTCCACCCGGACCTTGGTGGGTCCGTGATAGATCATCGCGCGCATAGGACTTTCCTCCGGTCGTCGCCTGTGATGTGCTGCCGACCCGGAGGTCGGCCGACCCCTTCGTCTGCAAGGGCCATGCGGAGCGCACGTCGGAGTCCGGGGCACGGGCGAACGCCGATGGGTCGACCGGTTCGATCGTTCGCGCAGCCTCGGCCAGGGCGCGTCGTCGGCACAGGCTTTGCCCCTTCGGGTCGCCCGATGGTGGCGCGCCAGCTCGCCGTCGGACACCCGAGCCCGAAGGAGCGTGTCATGGCGGACCAGGAACAGCACACGAGCACCGAGGGCGCAGATCCCGAGCGCGCGCTCACGGAGTCGCCGGATCTGCAGGTCGGCGCGCGCGAGCGCGGCGTGGACGCCGAGGCGTCGCAGCGGCCGGGCGTGCCCATGGAGAGCGAGGTGGCCCCTGCCGAGGGAGCACCCGAGCGGATCGTGCATCAGACCTCCGTCGAGCGACACTTTCGACGTGCGGGGCTCGACGACCTGACCGCCGTCTACGGCACCGCGCAGCCGCCGCACGGCGTATCGGGGCAGATCCGGCGCAGCGCCTACGGGATCCCCGAGCATCGCGCCCGCCACTGGGCGCTGCTCATGCTGGCGGACCGGGTGGACGTACTCGAGTCGCGGCTCGGACGCGCGCTCGGATCGGCCGCCCGTTCGGTGGGTGCGGCGGATGGGACGGCACGCAAGCTGGAACGCAACGCGCTGCCCATCCTCCTGGGGGTGGTCGTGGGCACGGCTCTCGTGACGCGGATGGCGCGTCGCTGAGCTCCCGGTCCGGCACGCCAGACCGGTGGATGCCCGTTCAAACCGGGCACCCCTGAAACACGGGATCGACGTCCCGGTCGTGCACGGAGCCGTCGGGCGCGCGCAGGTTTTCCAGCCGCATCCCGCTCGCGGGCAACGCAGGCATCCGGCTCAGGCCCACGGTGAGATCCTGAGGCGGCACCGTGTAGTCGACCTCCTGCACCAGCAGGCGCACCACTCCGGCCAGGATGTCTTCCGTCGCCCACTCTCCGGGGCAACGATGATCCCGCAGATGGGTGCCGCCGCCTTGGGGCACCAGTTCGAAAGGGGACACCTCCCGCTCCAGGAACCGCTCAGGACGGAAGCGTTCGGGATCGTCCCAGGACCGGGGGTCGTGGTCCGTTCCGTAGAGGTCCAACAGGACCCAGGTCCCGACCGGATAGCCTACCCCCCGCCATTCAAAGGGACGGCGCACCCGCCCCCCGATGACCGGGAAGAACGGGTAGAACCGCCGAACCTCCAGCACGAACGCCGCCAGGAAGGCCTCGTCCCCGTGCCGGATCCGTGCGCGTGCGCTCGGTGAACGGTGCAGCGCCAACGCCGCGAACGTGAGGAAGCGCGCTACGGCGACGGTGGGCCGCAAGAGGTTGAGGAGCTCCACGGCGGCCGCTTCGGTGGTCAGGAGCCGACCGTCGGTGTCGCGATGCCG
Organism: Gemmatimonadota bacterium; assembly: GCA_041390125.1. Classification (NCBI taxonomy): domain Bacteria; kingdom Pseudomonadati; phylum Gemmatimonadota; species Gemmatimonadota bacterium. The sequence goes on from JAWKQN010000015.1 coordinate 28,388, forward strand.
AGCGATGACGTGGAGCGGCGTGTCCGACGACCCCTTCGCGAGACCGGCCCTCGCGTCCTCGATCAACGCGCGCGCCCAGCGCTCGCTCCGGCGGCGGAGGAGCAGCCCGCGGGCGGCCTTCCAGCCGGGCGATCCCGCGCCTTCGATCATGGCGCCCAGCTCGACGGCCCGCTCGTCGGCGGCCGCGCCCGAGGTCGGGATGCCGCACCACGCGCATGCAGCACGCGCGAGGAGTCGTTGGGCCTCGTCATGCAGGACGATGTGACCGGCGCGTTCCCAGGCCGGGAGTGCCGTACGGAACTCGTCGACGACCGCGTCGGTGAGCTTCGCGACCGCGTGCGGACCCAGCAGCGACAGGAACATCGCCTTCCGGTGATGGTGCGCCTCCCCGTCCAGGAGCTGCACGCTGCCCTGGTCCTGCAGAAGGTGCAGCGTGGTGGGCGGCATCGCACCTTCACGGGTGAAGCGATCCCCACCGTAGAAGATGCGGGCGGCCTCCTCCCCTACCATGCATACGACGCGCTTGAGCAGGAGCCGCGTCCGGAAGACGTCGGTTCCCATGCTGCGCGCGCGATCCCCGATGAAGCCGTACCCGTCGCGCAAGAAGGCGACCGTATGGTCGAAGCCACTGGCACGGGGGAGCGCGTAGAGATCCTGCGCGCGCGCTCCCGTGCCCTCGTGCGCGTGCGTCTCTGGCGATGTGATCGGCAGCGTCGGCATGGGCTCCTCGCGGGTCTGGGGCGTCGGTAGAGTGAAGTGCGTCGTGCAAGAAGCATGACGCAGACGCACTCCCGACACGGCACCGGTGGGAGCGCCGCAGGTCGCTGGCGGGAACGGCGCTTGCTCTTCTCGGTCGCGTCCATGCCGGCGGTCGGCCGACGCTGCCCACATCACGAGAGGATGATCATGTCCAGTGAGCGATACCTGACCCGCGACCACGCCACCATCCGCGAATGGGCGGAAGAGCGGGACGGCACGCCGTCCGCCGTGAGCGCCACCCATGCGAAGGACGACGCCGGCATCCTTCGCATCGACTTCCCGGACTACACGGGAGAGGGGGCTCTCGAGGCCATCACGTGGGACGAGTGGTTCGACACGTTCGACGACCGCGATCTCGTCTTCCTCTTCCAGGAGGAGACGGCCGAAGGGGAACTCAGCAACTTCAACAAGCTGATCACCGCCGATACGGCGGCCGGAGCCGAAGACGAGGCGGAGTGGCGCTAGCCACACCGCCTCGTGGACCTGCCCTCCACTCCGGCCCGCACGGCCCCCTCGCGCTCAGGCCATCCACAGCGACCCGACCGGCAGGCGCCTCCGGCCCCACCGCGGCCGCACGGCGGGCGGAGGAGTCCTCCGCCCGCCGCCCTTCCCTGGACCCAACTAGCTCGTCTGCTTCGCCAGGGTGGCCTCGACCGCAGGCTCGAAGGCGGTGGTGAGCGCGTCGGCGGCCGCCCGCTCCTCCGCCAGGATCCGCTCGGCGACCGCGGCGGTCTCCGCGTCGCCCGCTCGTTCGGCCACGCGCTTGAGCTGCTCGTAGCCGCCGATCTCCAGGTGCTCGAAGGCGTACGCGAACGCGGCGAGCTTGCCAACCGTGTCCGGCTGGGCCTGGAAGAACATGCCCCAGTTGAAGGCGCCGATCTTCAGCGCGGTGTCCTTGAGCAGGGAGCGGGACCCGCCCAGGGCATCGAGGCGCTCCTCGACGAGCTCCTGATGACGACGGCTCTCTTGCAGGTGGTGATCGAACACCGTCTCCAACTCCGGGAGGTCCACCATCTTCCGGCCCGACTCCAGGAGCTGGATCGCCTGCGCCTCGATGGCGTGGGCGTCGGCGAGATAGTCCAGCAGACGCTCCTTCAGGTCCTTGTCGGACGTCTCGGCCAGCGACGCCGCCACCGTGCGATCGAACACGCCGTCGACGCGCTCCATCATCGCCTGCTCCTCGCTCCGGATGGCGACGGCGGCCTCGGCGACCGAAGGCTCCCCTGCCCGGTCCGCCGTGCGCGCCAGCAGGTCGTAGCTGGCCCATTCGAGTGCTTCGTAGGATAGCGTGTGCGCGGCGAGCTTCCCGGGCGTGTCCGGCTGCACCCGCGCGAACAGGAGGAATCCCGAGCCTCCGGCGCGCATCACCGCATCCTTCACGGACGACGGCTCTTCTCCCCGGGCCTCGAGGAGGGCGCGCACGCGCCGCTCGTGCCCTTCGGTCTCCGCAAGATGCTCCCGCAGGACACCGGCGAGCTCGGGCTCGCCTGCGATATCGGGCGCCTTGCGCAGCTGCTGCAGCGCCTGCTCTTCGATCGCGTGGGCGTCGGTCAGGTACTTGGTCACGGTTTCGCTGAGGCTCTTGGACATGATGCGTCCTCGTCTGATCGCGGGGCTGGCTGGTCGGTGGGAGGCTCCCGCCAGGCGCAGGGGACGTGCCATGCTCCAGCATCCGGGCAGCCGCCGCGCGGGAGCGCCCCGCGGTCGCGGATTCCAGCGCTCGCCGCACGTCGATCGTGCAGTCGCGCTCTGCAGCGAAACACGCTTCGGGTCGCACGAGCCGCGACACCCCCACGCTGACGCGCTCACCGGAGCCCGGCCGCGCGCGGTTGCAGCAGCCCGCACGCGCACCGTGCTGCGCGGAACAGCTCCTGCCTCCTCCGTTCCGGAGCCGGTCGCGACGATCGGAGCGCTCGAGCCACGGAGGGTTCATGGTCTGGAAGCACGTGCAGGGGAACTGGGCGGAATCGCGGTCCCGCATCAAGCAACGCTGGAGCCGCTTGACCGAGGACGATCTCAACCACATCGACGGCAGCCGCGACCGGCTGCGGCACCTCATCCAGGAGCGCTATCAGGCCGCGAAGGAGCAGGTGGATCGGGAGATGGACGAGTGGGCCTCGTCCCAGGATGCGGGGGACGGGGGCGAGCGCGGCACCCCGAAGTAGGGAGCGGCAGGCAGCCCGCCGTGACGGAGATCGCTGCGACGTGACGGAGCGTCGCCGGGATCAGGAATGCCGCCCGGGCGGGTGAGGCACGAGCGGCCCGGGCGAACGAGCACGAGCGACCCGGGTGGACGAGCACGGGGGAGGCGTGCCCGCGCCTCAAGGAGCCTCAGTGCGCGCGCGAGCCGAGGGTGGGGGTCCGGGTGATCGGCGGCGCGTTCATCAACGCCACGTCCCCTTCCAGGCCAGGCACCATGTCCTCGAGCTCTCCGACGAGCCCCCGGTCGAGCAGCGCGTCGAAGGCGTCGACGACGCGAGGATCGAAGTGACGCCCGCGCTTCGACCGCACGCGGTCCACGGCCAGTTCGTGGGGAAAGGCATCCTTGTAGGGACGCTTGTGGGTGAGCGAGTCGTAGACGTCCGCCACGGCGACGATCCGGCCGACGAGGGGGATGTCGTCCTCCCCCAACCCCGTGTAGCCGGCGCCGTCCCAGTGCTCGTGGTGGCTGTCGGCGATCCGGCGCGCGACCTCGAGCAGCGAGTAGTGGCTGCCGGAGAGGATCCGGGCGCCGATCGTGGTGTGTGCCTTCATCACCTCGAACTCGGCTTCCGTGAGCGGTCCCGGTTTCATGAGGATGGAATCGGGGATGCCGATCTTGCCGACGTCGTGCAGGGGCGCCGCCCGCCGGATCAGCCGCACCTCTTCCCGGTGGAGGCCGAGCTCCTGCGCCAGAAGGGCCGACAGGACACCGACCCGCTCCGCGTGCTGCCCGGTGATGTCGTCGCGGTACTCCGCTGCGATGGCGAGCCGGCGCAGGATCTCTACCTGTGCTTCCGCGAGCTCGTGCGTCCGCTCGCGGACCTTCTCCTCCAGGGTCTCGTTGTGGCGCCGGAGCTCCTGGTGGAGGAAGCGCGTCTCCAGGAGGTTCTTGATCCGCAGCAGGACCTCCCCGGCCTCGAACGGCTTGGTGAGGAAGTCCTTGGCCCCCACCTGTAGCGCCCGACGGCGTGCCTCGGGATCCAGGTGCCCGGTGATGATGAGGATGGGCAGATAGGTGTTGTCCGGGATGTAGCGCTCGATGCCGGCCATCACCTCGAAGCCGTCCAGGTGTGGCATGATGAGGTCGAGCACCAGCAGGTCCGGCTCGAAGCCCAGGAAGATGTCGATCGCCTCGCGAGGGTCCTGGGTGGACACCACCGCCTGGAAGCCGGAGGTGCGCAGCAGCTGCTCCAGCACTCGCAGGTTGTCCGCCTCGTCGTCCACGAGGAGGATCCGGGCCTGCCGCAGATGCTCGTTCCAGAGCGGGGAAGGAACCGGTTTCATGGCGTTCCGCGATCGGGGGCCCGCACGTCCATCATTCCAGCGGTAGCTCCAAGGGCTCGTCCACCGGCTCGACCAGGGCCGGGTCGTCCTCGCCGGCCCGGTTCACCCTCCGCGACACGGGATGGGCCCGGAGCGGCGGAGGGAGGTCGCGCATCACGGTCTGAAGCTCGCCTGCCGGCGTAGGGTTGTCCAACCAGGCCCGCCGCCACTCCGGGGCCACCACGACCGGCACCCGGTCGTGGATGTGGGCCAGGCCCGCCGGCGCATCGCGGGTCAGGATCGTGAACGACGGGGGATCGCCCCCCCGTCCCGGCTCCCAGAGCCCGGCCAGCGTCAGGGGACCCGCTGCCTGGATCCAGTAGGGCAGCTTGCCTCCGGCCGATGCGCGCCACTCGTAGAAGCCGCTGGCGGGCACCAGGCAGCGTCGCCGGGCGAAGGCGTCGCGGAACGGCCAGCGGGCCGCTGCGGTCTCGGAGCGGGCGTTGATATGACGCGCCCCTGCCCGCACCGCGTCCTCGCCGTACGGGATCAGGCCCCAACGCGCCCAGACCAGCTCGGGGCCCGCCTCCGTCCCGCGCGCCACCAGGGCCTCCTGCGTCGGCGCGATGTTGTAGCGCGGCTGATAGGCCGCGGGGACGTCCGCACCCTCGAAGAGCTCCCGCAGCTCCTCCTCCGAGAGCGCCAGGCCGTAGCGGCCACACATGTCAGGCCCGGGGGCGGGCGGCCGGAGTCCGCCGCCTCATTCGCCGGGACGGCGCTGGACGAGGAGTGCGGCGCCGCTCTCGCGCTCGCGGCGGTACCCCAGCAGATGCAGCAGCTCGAGCGCATACCAGCGCGCGACCCGGCGGTTGACGAGCAGCCGATCGTCGTAGCCCGCGACCCGGCGGATCCCCGGCAGCCAGTGCGCGATGCGATCGGCATGCAGGCGGCGCAGCACTTCCGAGACCTTGAGCCAGACGAAGCGGAACTCGCGCACGATGAAGAACCCGTCCTCCCCCTGCTCCTGATACAGCGGCATCAGGATGCGGGCCGTGGCCGGAGCCGTGACGTCTCCCTGGATGTCCTGCGCCAGGACCTGACCCTTGCGCACGCGTTGGAAGCTCTTGAACCCGGGCAGCATCTTGAACTGCGCCGCCGGCGTCACCGGGTGCCGGTAGCGGAACTCCAGCACCCGCGGGATGTCCCCGCGCTCTGCGCGCAGAGCGGTCCGCGCGCGGGTCGCTTCCGGGGCATCCGCCTCCTCGATCACGCCGGCCGCGACCAGCGCCAGCCAGACCGCCCCTTCCGCCCGGTCGACCGCCGCCGGGTCCTGGTTCTGTCCGCTCTCGAAGACCATCACGGTATGACCGAGCCCATCCACCCAGTCCATCAGCGTGCCCTCGACGCGCTCTTCCAGACCGAGGACGAACGGCGCCGGCACCTCCAGGGCGAAGCGTCGGTTGCGCAGGGTATCACAGGCGGTGCTGAACGGAGCGCCCGCGCCGGAGGTCGTGTGCAGGTCCAGGACGTGCACCGGGCCCCGCGCGTCCGCGAAGGCGCGCTCCATCTCCGTCAGGAGCTCCGCCTGCTCCTGGTCCTCCCCGGCCTCCAGGGTGGCGTCGGCGGCCCGCAGGTACGCGATCCGCTTGGGACTCCACGCTCGATTGAGATCCCGGACCAGGAACCGTCGGCCGACACGCAGCGCCCGCCGATTCCCCGATAGCGCCACGAGCTCGCCCCGGACCCGATCCGCACGGCCGCTGAGGTCGGCCAGCACCCGCTTCAGCGCCAGGACGCCGGCCGGCTCGTTCCCGTGCAGTCCGCCCACCACCACGAGCGAGGGACCGGCGCGTTCTCCGCGGACGCGACCGAGCACACGCTCGACGTCGAAGCCCACTCGATCCGCGACGGCACTACTGGACATCGGAGTACGACCTGCGGCGAATCACGTCTTCTCCTTGAGGGAATCGGACAGCAGCTGGTAGGCGATGGGCATGAAGTCGCTCTCGGTCACGATGCCGACGAGCTTGCCGCGGTTGACCACGGGCAGACAGGACAGGCGTCGACCGCGCATGAGCTCGATGGCCTCCAGCGTGGGTGTCTGCGGCGTGACCGTCACCGGGTCGCGGGCCATGATCGTACGCACCGGCAATGGATCCATGTTGGGGTTGCGCCCTTGCGCGACCATGCGCAGCAGCGACCGGTACGACACGACGCCCACCAGCTCGTGGTCGTCGTTCTCGACCAGGACGTGGCGGATGACGTTGCGATCCATCAGGAACGCCACGAGATCCACCAGCTCGTCCTCATGGACGGTGTAGAGCGCCGTGCTCATGTACTGTTCCACCGTAAGATAGCTCGGGGCCCAATCCCCGGCCTCCTCGATGCGCGCCAGAGGCCATTCGTGTACCGGGCGGCCCTCCCGCTGCCGCGCCGCCGTCGCCGCCGTGACCGCCGCCAGCCGCTCCGCCTGGGTCCCCTGCCCCTGCATCGCCGCCAGCGAGTTCAAGGTCCAGGCAGCACCGGTGGCCCGGCGTTGCACCCGCTCCTCGACGACGCCCATGTACCGCTCGATGTCCTCGGAGGCGATGCCCGCGTCGGCCAGCCCCGCCCGCGCGAGGGGGATGACCTCCTCCTCCAGCAGCGTCTGTGCCGACATGGACGTGTTGTCCGTCCAGTAGAAGCCCGCCCGCATGCCCATGCGCGACGCGGCCAGGAAGTTGGCGCGCGCGATGTCGAACGGCAGGCGGGGGCGGATGTCCCCGTAGTGCTTGACCCCGCCCAGGACGGCGCCGATCCACAGGGCCGCGTTCGCCACTTCGTCCAGCACGGAAGGTCCAGCCGGCAGCACCCGGCATTCGATGCGCAGATGCGGCTTCCCTTCGGAGATCCCGTAGCAGGGCCGGTTCCAGCGGTACACCGTGCCGTTGTGGAGCTGCAGCGCCCGCAGGCGGGGGATCTCGCCGCGATCCAGCACCTCAAGCGGATCCTCGCCCGGGTCGGTGGCGAGCAGGATGCGGAAGTGGGCGATATCCTCCTGGAAGAGCTCCAGGACGCTCTCGTCCAGCCAGCGATCGCCGAAACGGACGCGCGGCTGCAGCTCCCGCATGTGCAGCGTGGTGCTGCGCGTATCCAGCGACTGCTGGAAGAGCGCGATGCGCGTCTCGGCCCACAGCCGCTTCCCGAAGAGCACTGGAGAATTCGTGGCCGCCGCCATGATGGGGCCGGTCACCGCCTGCGCCACGTTGTAGAAGCGGGCGAACTCATCCGCGTCCACCTGCAGGTGCACCTGTGCGCTCGTGTTGCACGCTTCGAGCATGACGGAATCATGCTCGACATTCAGGTCGTCGATGCCGATGATGCGCAGCCGGTAGCTCCCGCCCCGCATGCGGTTCATGGCTTCGTTGAGCGCGTAGTAGCGGTCCTTCGGCGTCATGTTGTCGAGGGTGAGATCCGACTTGCCGAGCGTGGGCAGGATGCCCGTCAGCACCGCATCGCACCCCAGCTCGGCCGCCGCCCGCCGCACCTCCGCGATCCGCGTGTCGATCTCCCGCTCCAGCTCGGAGAAGCAGGTCCCGCGGAGCAGATGGGGATCGAGGTTGAACTCCAGGTTGAAGCGCGCGAGCTCGGTGACGAAGGGCCCCGCGCCGAGCCGCTCCAGCACCTCCATGGCCACGGGCGCCGGACGCCAGCCCTGATTGACCAGGAAGAGCTCCTGTTCGGCCCCGAAGCGTCGGACACCCGACTCGATCATGCCCTCCGCCAGCATGCGCTCGAGCGCCTGCAGATCGCGCAGCAGCGCGCGGGTGAAGAGCCGAACGTCCGCCGCTCCCGGTGCGGTCACGTCCTGTCGACCCATGCGGACCTCCTTCGTCAGCCGCCGTCGCGAAAGGTCACGACGTGGCGGAACGGCTTCCGGGTGATCGCGGGCACGGTCGCGCCCGCCGCTGGATGGCCGACCACGAGCAGCAGGAACGGCCGCTCGTGATAGGGACGATCGAGCAGGTCGTTCAGGAAGCGCATCGGTGAGGGCGTGTGCGTCAGGGTCGCCAACCCGGCCTGGTGCAGCGCCGTGATGAGCAGGCCCGTGGCGATTCCCACCGACTCCTGGACGTAGTAGTTCTTGACGCGGGTGCCGTCCGACCGCAGCTCGTAGCTCTCGGCAAAGATGGCGATCAGGACGGGCGCCTCCTCCAGGAACGGCTTGTCCGCGTCCGTACCCAGCGGCGCCAGGGCCTCCAGCCACTCCTCCGGAGCACCGCCCTCATAGAACCGGCGCTCCTCGGCCTCGGCCGCCTCACGGACCTGTCGCTTCAGCCCTGGATCGGTCACCACCACGAAGTGCCAGGGCTGGCGATTGGCGCCGTTCGGTGCGCTCAGCGCCGCCTGCAGACACGCTTCGAGCACCTCCCGGGGCACGGGCCGGGCGGAGAACTCCCGGACGGTGCGCCGGGCGGCCACCTCCGTGGCGAAGCGGCGGGCCCGCTCGCGGAGCTCCGCGTCCGACCGCTCCTGGTACCCCGACAGGGGGACCCGCTCCCCGTGCGCCACGGCACTCCTTCGCGTCCACTGGATGGGAGGCCTACCCCAGGCCCACCCGCCTGAGTGTTCCGCGGGAGCGGGTCGAGCGTCAAGAGAGGCCGCAGGAATCGTGGGAGGGTGCGCAGCGCGCCGCGGTCCGGTCGGGAGGTCAGCGGCCGCCGCGGGCCCCGGATCCGAGTTCCCGCAACACGCGCGGGTAGTCCCCCGTCCAGTCGGTGCGTCCCACCAGAGCCGCGACGGGCACGTCGAGCAGGGCGGAGAACATGCGCACGTGGACCAACGCGACGATCTCGGCGTCCTCCAGCGCCGGCCTCTCGGCGGCCCGTGGAGCGTAGACCCGCTCCAGGCCGGGGGGCGCCGACGCGCCGCCCAACGGGACGACGAGGCTCCACGGGTCGATCCGGAACCGACGCGCCAGCACCTCCCAACGCGCCCCGCGTCCCCGCAGGGCGCCGATGACGTCCGGCGAGACGCCGGCGCGCGCAGAGAGGAGCAGGAGCACGGGAACGGCCTCCGCGCTTCCCAGCGAGCGCGCGAGCACGTCGGCTTCCGCGGCCGGAACCCCGAAGTGACGTGCGACCGCATCCAGGTAGGCGCGCTCGGGCCCAGGATCGGACGCCACGCGCTGCGCCTGCGCCGGCGCAGCCGCGGTCATCATGCCTGCGACGAAGAGCATGCTGCGGTGGAACCTTTTCACCGTACCCTCCTGGGTGACGGAGTGTCCACTCCGGAGATCACCGTGGCCAGCGCGCGTCGGTGTGGCTTCAGCGCGTCGGGTACCAAGGCGACCTCCGGGTCCCCGGGCGGAATGCAACGGTCGCGCCTGGCGTGTCGTGCCATGGAGGCGCACGCGTCGGATGACGTGATTACGCCGCTTCCGGTGGGCGTGTGTGGCGCGCGACCCGCGTCCCGGACCTGGCACGACTCTTGACCCTCTGCTCGGGCGAGTCGACGCCGCCGCACCCCGGAGCACAACTCCGACAACGACGCGGCCGATACTCACAGAGGGGAACGGGTGGACGTGACTCCGAGGAGGGTTCGATGAGAGGACATGGACGGGACGATCGCACGCCGGGCCTGGCCCTGGTCGGCGCCGCTGCCGTGACCTCGGCGGACGAGGCTGGCAGAGAGCCACTGGAGACCGCGCTGATCTTCGACTTCTCCAACACGGACACGCTGGACGTGAAGAGCCTGTCGTGGCTTCTCACCGCCCAGCGCATGGCCACGGAGAACGACCAGACCGTATGGCTCGCAGGCCTCCCGACGCGGGTGTGGGCGCTCTTCCGCGCGATGGGCCTGGATGAGTACTTCCGGGTGTTCCCGAACGAGGTGCAGGACGCCGACTGACGCGTCCTGCGGGCGGTGTGTGGAGCGGGGTCCCGGCCGGGAAGCCGGGACCCCGTTCGCATATCCGGACGCCGGAGGGTCCGGTGCGCCTCAGCGAGGACGCACGATGCGCGCGCGGCTGGCTGCGTTCCAGCGAGGCGCCTCGTCCCGGTCGGCGATCTCCAGACCCAGCCAGAACAACAGGCGCGTGATGCGCGCGGCCTTCTCGCCGTCGATGCGCTCGACCTCGTCCGACGGACGGTGGTAGTCCTCGTGCACGCCGTTGAAGAAGAACAGCACCGGCACGCCTGCGCGCGCGAAGTTGAAGTGGTCCGAGCGCGTGTAGAAGCTCTCCTCGGGCCAGAGGTCGTCGATCGCCGTCATGCCCAGCTCCGGGTGGGCGGCACCCACCGCATCCAGGGTCCGCCCCAGGTCGGAGTGCTCCCGTCCGATCGCGACGATCGTGTCCGTCCAGTTCCGCCCGACCATGTCGACGTTGAGGCCCGCCACCATCGTCTCCACCGGGACCGGCGGATCCGCCACGAACGCGGCGCTCCCGAGCAGCCCGCGCTCCTCGCCCGACACCAGGAGGAACACCAGGGAACGTCGAGGCGCCGGGTCGAGGGTCGCGAAGGCCTCGGCCAGCTCGAGCACGGCGGCGGTGCCGGAAGCGTCGTCATCGGCACCGTTCCAGATGCTGTCGCCGCTCGCATCGGGCGCGCCGACGCCCACGTGATCCATGTGGGCGCTGAACAGCACGACCTCGTCCCGTAGCGTCGGATCGCTGCCGGGGAGCAGCGCCGCCACGTTGGGCGCCGTAGGGAGCGTGGCGTCTCCGGCGGGCCCCAGCGGGTAGCGCTGGATGTAGGAGGTGTCGAAGGCGGGCTCCAGGCCGAAGCGCCGCATCTCGGCGGCGATCCACACCGCCACCTGCTCCAGCTCGGGGCTGGGCGTGGCGCGACCCCTCATGGAGTCGGCGGCGAGGAGACCGATGCGCGCGAGCACGTCCGCCTCCGTGATCCCGGCGACGGCTGCGGCCGCGTCGGCAGGATCGACGCGGGCAGCGCCATCGCGGCACGCGCCGGAAGCCGCTCCACCCAGCAGGACGAGCGTGACCGCGAGCCGGTGGCGCGACTCGCTCACTGCAACATCCGCAGGAGGAACTGGAGCGATTCACGCGGCATCGGTGCGCGCGCCACGAGCCACCCGCTCCCACGCCGCATCACGACCTGGCTCCAGCCCGGCTCCAACGCGGGGTTGGGCAGGTCTCGCATGCGGATCCGCCCGGGCCGCGACTCGCCGAGCCCCGCGTCCGTCGCGCTGAGGATCCCGAAGTAGCGCAGCTCCAGCGTGTCGCCCTGATGCAGGCGCTGCAGGATCCGCACACCCGGCTGGCCGGGAACGCCCGCGTCCGGCTCGATGACCAGGACATCGAGGCCGGGGACCGCGAGCGGCTCGGTGGCCTGCGCGTCCGACTGCGGGGCGGTCGAGGGAACGGGTGCGTCCGCCTCGGCCTCCATCTTGGCCCGGTCGGCGCTGGCCGCCTGCGGGTCCGCCCTCATCGCCGTGACGGTCTCCGGCACAGGCGGGGCAGCCCCCGCGACCGCGCGGCGCTGCGCGCCAGCCACGCGGTCCTCCTCGGGCGGGGCCGGCTCGGCCTGCGCCCGCATCCGCGCCGACGGCGCAGCGGCCCCTGCGTCCGGGGCCGCGTCGCGCAACCGATCCGTCAACTCGGCCACGGCCTCCTCGGCTTCGGCCCTCCGGGCCTCCTCCGACACGTCCGCCGCGGCATCGGCGACCGGTGCGCTGGCCGTCATGCCTTCGAACCTCTCCGGGACCACGCCATCGCCCGGACCGACCACGCCGCGCGACGCCCACCCCACCCCCAGCGCCAGCACGAGCGTCGCCGCCCACGCGAGGCCCCACGGGGGCGTCCAGGGCCGCGCGGAGCGCGGCGCGTCCGCGCCCGGCGCGGGAGCGCCTTCCTGGGCGCGCCGCCGCAGCTCCTCGAAGGAGGGGACGGCGACGCGCGCCGGAGCGGCGCCGGCGAGCAGCGCGTCCGCCCGCTCATGGAGCACACGCTCCTCGTCGAGCCGGCGCCGACATCCGGCGCACTGCTCGAGGTGTTCGCGGATCCGTTCGGAGGCTCCGCGTTCGAGCTGCTCCAGCGCGCCGTCCAGGTAGGCGTGCAGCTCGCCGTCAGAGAGGTGCGGCATCGCTGTCCTCCCGTTGCTCCCAGGCTTCGACCAGGCGCTTGCGCGCCCGAGACAGGGTCGTACCCACCGCACCCGCGGCCAGACCGGTCTGCTCGGCGATCTCGCCGTAGCTCAGCCCCGCGTCCCACAGCAGCAGGATCTCGCGGTCCCGCTCGCTCAACGCGTCGAGCGCGCCGCGCACGTCGCGCGTGCGCTCCTCGGCCTCGAGGACCCGGTCCGGTCCTTCCTGCTGTGGGCGTTCGGCGTCCATCTCTCCCTTGAGCAGGGTCAGGTGCTTCTTGCGTCGGATCACGGTGCGGATCTCGTCGCGCGCCAGGTTGGCCGCCACGGTGAAGAGCCAGGCGCGCGGGCGCTCCGGGGTCTCCCGGAGCGCGCGCACGAAGACCTCCTGCGCGAGCTCGTTCGCCCGCTCCTCGTCCCAGACCTTCCGGTACAGGTACCGGACGAGGTCGGGGAAGACGGAACGATAGAGGTCGGCCCAATCCACGTCGGCATGCACTCCCGCGTTCGGTTGCCGCTCTCCCTACACCGCGCCGCGCGGGGGGAGCCGGTCCCACGGGCCCGACCGCGCAGCTTTCCTCCTCCATCGGGAGCGGGCCTCCGGGACCGACAGGCGGCCCCGGGGAGCGGCTTCCAGAGAGGAGGACGATCGAGCACCGCAACCCTGCACACGTCCGGGGCACGCCCCGCCGCACCCGGGCGTCGCGCGTGCGCGCTGTTGCTCAGCGACCCGCCGCGACGGCCGCCCGGCGCTCCTTCCGGAATACGAGCGCGAGGCCCGACCAGTCCTCGTCCACGGCGCACACCTTCACGTCCACCAGGTCGAGCGGGAAGGCCTGCTCGCGCACGCCATCCTCGGTCAGGTCACGGAACAGGGGTGAGCGCTTCTTGGGCCAGCAGACCCAGAGCCGCCCGTCGACGTCCAGGCGCTCCGTGACGGTCGCGATCCCCCGCCCGAGCGCGGCCTGATCGGGGACGAACCAGAGGATGCGCTCGTAGCGGGCGCCCCGCGGCGAGAACCGCAGGAGCCGGGGGAGCGGCCCGCCCCCCTCCAGGAGCGTCTCCAGGTGCGCGGGCGCGTTGCGCACGCCCACGCGCTGTCCGGCCTCCAGGCCCAGCTTCCGGGCCAACGGGGTGCCCGAGTATCCGGCCGGCACGTCAGGCGCCCGGTCCGCGAGCGGGCGCGGGCCGGCGCGCTCGGGGGGACCCGCACGTCATCCGAGCACCACGACCTGCCGGCTGAGCACCATGGGCGCGCGGCCCACCAACGTGATCTCCACGTGCAGCGTGTACTCGCCGGGATCGAGCTCGGGCAGCGACAGCCCCACCGTGCGGAACACGGTCCCGAGCTCGTCCGGGCCCGCGTCCTCGAAGGAGACGACGAGGGGGACCTCGGGCTCCAGGATGCGCAGGAACTGCCCGGCGCGACGGAGCAGGCTCGGGCGCCCCTGCGTCACACCGACGGTGACCTGGGCCCGATCACCCGGGCGGAGGTTGTAGACCTCCCAGGCGAGGGTCATCCGGTCACCGGCACGCACGCGTACGCCCGGCAGGGCCCGCGCCGCGGCTTCCTCCACCGACGTGGGCAAGCCGCCCGCCGCGTCCAGCACCAGCAGATCGGAGGCGGCGGCCAGGTCGGGTCGGATCGAGATCTGGCTGAGGCCCTGCCGGGCCCTCCACGCGTACGACAGGCCGGGACTGCGCACCTCCAGGCCCAGCAGGTACGCGCCGTTGGGGACCTGCGCGGTCAGCGCGCCGGTCGCCGACGAGCTGCGAAGCTCCAACTCCGGCGTGCCGTCGGGTCGGAGCACCAGGAAGGCGGTCTCCACGTCCGTCAGGCCCGCGCGCGCCAGGCCGGCGGCGGACTCGGGCGCAGGCGCATCGGAGTCCGATCCGGCGGACCCGCGGAAGGGATCGCTGCGATCGAACGGGCTCCCGCCGCCGCTCGCCCGAGGATCCCGACGGGACGGGACGGCGCGACGCTCGGGCTCCGACGGCTGCAGGTCCTCCCCGGGTTGCCAGGCCGCGACCACGAGCAGGGAGTCGCCCCTGCGGAAGCGGGCCACCTGCGAGTACAGGGGATCGACATCGGGCGCATAGCTCGGCGCATAGCCCGTGCGCGGCTCGCGCTGCTCGATGGTCCAGGCGTCCGCCGGGATGGCGGTCGGGTCGGCGAGGTAGGCGCCGGGCGCGACGTACTGCGCGGTCTTGGGGTGGTGACGTCCGATGATGTAGCGGTCGTCGCCGGCCAACCCCTGCTGTCCGGGCACCACGCCGCGCCCGCGCTCCCACCCCACCTCCGGCCCGTAGCGCGTGGTGAGCTGCTCCAGGTCGTCCTCCCACTCGAGGCCGAAGGCGTTGGCCGCATCGCGCCGGAGGAGCACCACCATCTTGCGCGCGAAGTGCTCGGTGTGCCGATCGTTCCCCGGCTCCATCCACAGCGGGTCGGCGAGAAGCCAGAACGTGCGCTCCACCTCCGCGCGCCGCGCGTCGTCGGACGCATCGTCCAAGGCGCGCTGGGCGTCGTCGTCCAGCAGGTAGCGCAGCGAGCCGAACCAGGCTGCGGTGTCGGGCGGCATACGCTCCAGCGCCCGGGCGAACGTGGACTCCGCCGCCTCCGTCTTCCCCTGCCGCTGCTCGGCGAGGCCGCGCACGCCCAGGCAGAACCAGCGCTCCGCGATGGGGCACTCGTCGGACAGCGCGAAGACGCGGGCCCAACCGCCGCGCTCGCCCTCGTAGAAGGCGAGCTGGCCGAGCAACCAGGCGTCGGGGGCGGCCCGCCAGGCCGCCAGGAGGGAGCGGAGCAGCCGGTCGCGGGCGAGCGTCAGCTCGGGCGGCTCGTCATCCAGGGGGGATTCGTCGCTTCCGTGCCGGAGGCAGAGCCGCCCGACCATCTCGTCACAGACGCCGCCTCCACCCCGCACCTCGGGCGGGATCCGGCTCTCCCGGAAGGACTCGAACTCGATCTGCGCCTGGCGGGCGGCGGCCACCAGGGAGTCCGCCCGTGCGGCCTCCTGGGCCGTCGCCGGCAAGGCGCATCCGGCCCAGACGAGCATCGCCCCGCCCAGCCCCCGTCGGAGGGCCTCTCCACCGCCGCTCAGCATGCCCGTCCTTCTCCATCCCGGGGG
The DNA here is from genome assembly GCA_041390125.1 of Gemmatimonadota bacterium. NCBI lineage: Bacteria > Pseudomonadati > Gemmatimonadota > Gemmatimonadota bacterium. The sequence continues at coordinate 43,824 of JAWKQN010000015.1, forward strand.
GCCGGCCGCGCCCCACGTGCGCGTCACCGCTGCGGGAGATACACAGTCCGACTGGACCCGGGTCCCGTCGGGGGGGCACACGAAAGCGCCCCGGCCGCTTCCGCGGCCGGGGCGCTTCGACGTCCGTACGGACCGGGTGTGCCTACTGACGCACGCCGGCCGAGCCGTCCTCGGAGACCGTGAAGGTCACCCACATGCCGATCTGGGCATGGCCGGGGATGTAGCAGATCATCTGGTACCGACCGGCCTGATCCGCCGTGAAGGTGATCGTCTCGGACTCACCGGGCATGGTGGCGTCGGTCAGCGAGCCCGGGTTGCTGGACACGGCACCGGCGAACACCGGGTTCGGGGTGATGGCGCCCATGAAGCTGTCACGCCACTCCTCGATCCCGAGGCTGTGCGCCATGTTCGGGTCGCTGTTGCTGAAGTTGATGGTCACCGTCGAGCCGACGGGCACGACGATCTCGCCCTGGCCGCCCACGAAACCGTTGAAGTTCCAGTAGTTCTGCGCGTTCGTGGACCCGGCGGTGATGCCGAGCGTGACGTTCGAGCCGTTCTGGCTGTACCAGTCGGGCATGGTCAACGCACCCGTGGGCGCGGCGGCGGTGGTCTCCCCACCGGCGGCCGGCATATCGTGCTCCATCGGCGCGGCCTGCTCACCACCGGCCGCCGCCGTTTCGCCGGACTCGGAGCCGCCGCAGGCGGTGCCGGCGAGGACGAAGGCGAAAGCAGACAGAAGAGCGAGACGCTTCATGATTGTCTTCCCTGTGCTGGATTTGCGGCGTCTGGATCCCGGATCCCGGCGGGCGGGCCGCTGACCCCCGGGCGGAGTTGCGGGAGAACCCTCTCCGCGCACCCATAGAGCGGAATAATAGCGTAGACCCCCCAGGCCCGGTACCGGGGAGGTCCCGCGCGCCGCCTCGAGCGGCCGGGTGCCGCCTGGCGGAAAGACCTGCGAGACGGGCCGGTTCCGCCCCGTCGCGACGGCTGGATGGGGCGGAGGCCGGGGGCGGCCCCCTCCCCTGCCGCGCTCAGCGCGCCTTCACTGGCTCCAGGGCGGCACGACCCCGTTGGAGCGCGCGTAGGCGATGGCCTGGCCGAGGTGCTCGTGCATGTGCGTGGTGGTCATGACCCACAGCGCGCCCACGGTCGAGCTGCGGCCGAACATGTCCGCCGGCGCATCGGCGTCCCTGGCGCGATCCATCGCGCCCAGCAGGTGCTGGAAGGATGCACGCAGGTCCGCCACGATCTCCGCCTTGTCGGCCGAGCGGTTCTCGTAGGGAACCACCGTCCCGGCGTAGTCCATGGTGATGCCGGTCGCCGCCGGTGCCGGCGTACCGGCCGGGATGGCCAGGACGTAGTTGTCGGCCGCCACGTGCATGAAGACCTCGGCGACGGAGCGCACGCCCTCGCCAGGCCGCCAGTCGTACCGATCCTCCGGGATGGCCTCGGCCAACGCCACCATCTTGTCCTGCACCTGGTTCACGGCCGAGGCGAGCTCGGACATGGCGTCGAACGCCGCCACCGAGGTCTCGGCGGCAGGCTCGGCGGCGGCCTGTTCGGGGGATCCGCCGCACCCGCTCGACAACATCGGGAGAAAGACGAAGGCGGCGCCCACCGCGCGGCGAGACGGTCTGACGGACATGGAGGCTCCTGGATCGAGGGAAGTCCCATCGTCCCAGAGGTACGCCGGAAGGCCTCGGGCTTTGCATCAGGGTCCATCGGGCGCCGCCCAGGCCGGCTCGGCGCTGACGCCCACCGGCGAGCCGAGCGGGCGCGGGAGCTGCCGCTCACGCCACAGCGAGTAGACCGCGGGGATGACGACGAGCGTCAGCAGCGTGCTGCTGAGCATGCCGCCCACCATCGGCGCCGCGATGCGCTTCATCACGCTCGCACCGGTGCCGTGCCCCCAGAGGATGGGCAGCAGTCCCAGGATCACCGTCAGGACGGTCATCAGCTTGGGCCGCACCCGGTCGACCGCGCCCTCGATGACCGCGTCATGCAGGGCCGCGGGCGTGACCCGCCCGGCGAGGCGCCGAGCATCCCAGGCATGATCGAGGTAGACGAGCATCACCACGCCGGTCTCCGCGGCCACGCCCGCGAGGGCGATGAAGCCGATCACGGTGGCCACCGACCAGTTGTAGCCCAGCAGCGCCATGAACAGCACGCCACCGACCAACGCGAAGGGCAGGCTGCCCATCACGATCAGGCTCTCGCCCACGCTGCGGAAGCTCAGGTACAGCAGCAGGAAGATGATCAGGAGGGTGGCCGGCACCACCAGCAACAGCGTCTCGCGCGCCCGCTCCATATACTCGAACTGCCCGCTCCACTGGAGCGAATAGCCCTCTGGCAGCGTCACCATGGCGGATACCATGTCCTGCGCCTCGCGCACGTAGCCCCCGATGTCGCGGCCCTCGACGTCGACGTAGACCCACGAGGTGGGAAAGGCGTTCTCGGTCTTGATGGCCATGGGGCCGCTCACCTGGCGGATCGTGGCCACCGCGCCCAGCGGTACCTGCGCCGTGCTCGCGGGGACACGCTCGGACATCCCCGGCATGGTGCGCCCCAGATCGGACGGGCGTCCCTGGGCCACCGGGAGCAGGACCTCCGCCAGCTTCTCGGGCTGGTCACGCAGTTCGTGTGGGTAGCGCAGGCGCACGCCGTAGCGTTCGCGTCCCTCCACCGTGCGCGTGATGGTCATCCCCCCGATCGCGCTCCCGATGACGCCCTGGATGCTCTCCACGGTGAGGCCATAGCGGGCCGCCGCTTCGCGATCGATCTCGATGTCGAGGTAGTAGCCACTGACGGCCCGCTCCGCGAAGACGCTGCGCGTTCCCGGCACCATGCCCACCGCATTCTCGATCTCCCGTCCCAGACGCTCCAGCTCGCCGAGATCCGGTCCGAAGATCTTCACGCCCACGGGTGTGCGGATCCCCGTGGCCAGCATGTCGATACGGCCGCGGATCGGCATCGTCCAGGAGTTGCTCATCCCGGGGAAGGCCATGAGGGAATCCATCTCGGCGACGAGGCCTTCCATGGTCATGCCGGCTCGCCACTCCTCCTCGGGCCGCAGGACGATCGTGGTCTCGAACATGTCCAGCCCGGCGGGATCGGTGGCCGTGCCGGCCCGGCCGGCCTTGCCGAACACGCTGGCGACCTCGGGCACCGTGGCCAGGAGGCTGTCCTGTCGTTGCAGCAGCTCGCGCGCCTTGCTCACGCCGATGCCGGGCAGCGTGGTGGGCATGTAGAGGAGCGTGCCCTCGTTCAACGGCGGCATGAACTCGCTGCCGATGCGCTGCAGCGGGATCAACGTCAGGATGAGGGAGGCGAGGGCCGCGCCGATGATCGGCAGACGCCAGCGCAGCACGGCGCGGATCACGGGCCGATAGAGCGCCATGAGCACGCGCGCGAGCGGGTTCGAGGCCTCGGTCCGGATCCGGCCCCGCACGAAGAGCCCCATCGTGACCGGCACCAGCGTGACGGAGAGCAGCGCGGCCGCGCCCATGGTCAGGGTCTTGGTCCACGCGAGCGGGGTGAACAGCCGCCCCTCCTGCGCTTCGAGCGTGAAGACCGGCAGGAAGCTGACCGTGATGATGAGGAGCGAGAAGAACAACGCCGGTCCGACCTCCTTGGAGGCCTGCACCACGATCGCCCATCGCTCCGCCGCGGACAGCGCCGACGTGTCGAGGTGCCCGGGCCGCGAGCCCGGACGCCCGGCCAGCGCGCGCTCCAGGTGCTTGTGCATGTTCTCGACCATGACGATGGCCGCGTCGATCATGGCACCGATGGCGATGGCGATGCCGCCCAGGCTCATGATGTCCGCGCCGATCCCCAGGACGCGCATGACGATGAACGCCATGAGCACTCCGACGGGAATGGTCAAGATGGCGACCAGCGCCGACCGCGCGTGCAGCAGGAACAGCATCGTGACGAGCGCCACGACGATGGACTCCTCCACCAGCTTGGAGCGAAGGTTGGCCACAGCCGCTTCGATGAGCGTACTGCGGTCGTAGACGGGCCGCAGCACGACCCCCTCCGGCAGCCCGGAGGCGATGTCGGCCAGCCGGGCCTTCACCCGGTCGATGGTGGCGAGCGCGTTCTCCCCGAAGCGCATCACCACGATCCCGCCCACGACCTCGCCGCGACCATCCAGGTCGGCGATCCCGCGCCGTACCTCGGGGGCGAGCTGCACACGGGCGACGTCCGCCACCCGGATGGGCGTGCCCGATCCGGTCGCGCCCACCACCACGTCCTCGATGTCGCCGGCGCCCCGCAGATAGCCGAGACCGCGCACCATGGTCTCGCGCTCGCTCAACTCCATCATCATGGCGCCGGCGTCCCGGTTCGACGCCTGGATCGCGGCCATGACCCGCGTCACCGGAACCCCGTAGGCCCGCAGCTTCTCCGGCTCCACGGTCACCTCGTAGGCCTTCTCGAACCCGCCCACGCTCGCGACCTCGCTCACACCTTCCACGGCGGTGAGCTGGTAGCGGAGGTACCAGTCCTGCAGCGAGCGCAGGTCGGCGAGGGAACGCGTGCCGGATTGGTCCTCCAGCACGTACTGGAAGACCCAGCCCAGCCCGGTGGCGTCCGGACCCAGCGTGGCCTGGGCCGACTCGGGCAGGCGGTCGCGCACGGTGGAGAGGACTTCGAGCACCCGGCTGCGGGCCCAGTACAGGTCCGTCCCGTCCTCGAAGATCACGTACACGAACGACACGCCGAAGAACGAGTATCCGCGCACTGTGCTCGCGCCCGGCACGCGCAACAGCTCCGAGGCCAGCGGATACGTGACCTGGTCCTCGACGATCTGCGGCGCCTGGCCCTCGAACTCGGTCTGGACGATCACCTGCACGTCCGACAGGTCGGGCAACGCCTCGAGCGGCGTGCGCCGGACGGCCACGAGTCCGGCCCCCACCGTGAAGACCGTGAGGGCGAGCACCAGGAAGCGGTTCGCCACCGACCATTCGATCAGCCGGTTCAGCATCTCACTCCCCCGGACCGTCGTGGCGGTGGACGCCCGTATCCGGCGCCGCCGGCACGACGTGCTGCGAATGATCCGTCCCCGGCGGTGCGGCGGTGTCGCCGGTGTCGGGCGGGGCCGGCATGACGTGCTGCGCGTGGTCCATGCCTTCAGGAGCCGCCGGGGGCTCGGAGGCACCGCCGCCCATGTCCATCCCAGGCATCCCGCCCATGGCGCTGCCCATGTTGGACTCGGCGTCGATGAGGAAGTTGGCGGAGGCGACGACGGTCTCGCCCTCCGACAACCCGGCGAGCACTTCGATCTGACGATCGACGGCGATCCCCGTCGTCACCTCGCGCGGCTCGAGCACGCCGCCCTCGCCCTGGACGAAGACGAGCGCACGCTCCCCGGTGAAGTGCACCGCGTCGCGCGGCACCAGCAACGCGGCGCGCGCCGGGGCTGCCTCCAGCGTGAGGGACGCGTACATCCCGGGCTTCAGGCGCAGATCGGGGTTGTCCAGCTCGATCCGCACCCGTCCCGTGCGCGACGTCACCGACACGGTCGGGTGGACGTATGCCACCCGGCCATGGAAGGAATCCCCGGCATAGGCCTCGACGGTCACCTCGGCATGCTGTCCCTCGTGCACGAGCGAGAGATCCTTCTCGTAGACGTCGCCTTCCACCCAGACCTGCCGCAGGTCGCCGATGCGGAACATGGCCATCCCGGGCAGCACGCGCGCACCCTCGACCACCGGCTTCTCGAACACGATGCCCGACGCGGGCGCGCGCAGCGTCACCGTGCGTGACGGTGTGCCGGCCTGCTCGATGCGCTCGATCTCGGCGTCCGAGACGTCCCAGAAGCCGAGGCGGCGGCGCGCGGCATCCAGCAGGGTGCGCGCGTTCTCGTACGCCCTGCCCTGATCCGGCGACAGGCCGTCGAGCAGCTTGCGCGCCAGGATCAACTCCTCCTGTGCGGCCACGAGCTCCGGGCTGTACAAATCGACGAGCGGTTCCCCCTGACGCACGGGCGCGCCCGTGAAGTCGACATGCAGGCGCTCCACCCAGCCCTCGACCTTCGGGGTGACATCCACCAGTCGGGTTTCGTCCCACATGACCGTGCCGACGGTGCGCACCGACCGGTCGAGGGGTTCACGAACCACCGTGGCGAACGCGACTCCGATGCGGCGGGCCGCTTCCGGATCGAGCCGGACCGGACGCGCCTCGTCTCCGCCTGCAGCCATCATGGCGGCGTGATCGTGGCCTTCCATCGTGCCCACGGCCTCCGGAGCGTCGGCGCCGCCGCGCAGCACGAGCCAGGTGATCGCGGAGGCCACGATCACCAGCGCCGAGGCGAGTGCGATCTGCGAGCGGCTGTTCATCGTTCCTCCCGGGCGAGCGTCTCGCCCAAGGGCATCGGCCGGCCGACCGTCGCCTCCAGGCGGGTCAGCGCGCGGCCATAGTCTGCGATCAGGGCGGGGATGTTGCGCTCGTGCTCGTTCTGGCCGAGGCGCGCTTCCAGGACGGTCATGAAGTCGACCGCGCCCGCGCGGTAGGAGGCGAGGGCGCTCGCGGCGTTGGCCTCCGCCAACGGCACCACCTCGGAGCGATAGAGCGTCAGGAGCGCGCGAGCGCGTTCCAGGTCGGCCAGGCCCTCGATGATGGCGGCAGCGACGTCCACACGGGTCCGCTGCAACACCGCCTCCGCTTCGGCGGCGAGGGCGCGCGCCTCGTCCCGACCCTTCAACTGACGGCTGCGCGCGAAGACCGGAATCGTGAATCCGACCATGGCGCCCACCATGTGCTCGCCGCCGGACGACGTGGGGCGCCGCCCGTACTGCACGCCGATGGTGGCGTCCGGCCACAGCGCGCTCCGGGCCTGCTCCACCCCGGTCCGGGCCCGCGCCACGGCGGTGCGTGCCTCGTCCAGGGCGGGCCGGACCTCCTCCGCCCAGCCGCTCAAGACCTCCGCGGTGGGCGTCGAGGCCGGCAGCGCCGGAAGCTCGACGGCGGGGATCTCCGACTGCGCGCTCTGGCCCATACGCGCGTTGAGCCGCGCCACGGCCGCGCTGCGAAGCGACTCCAGCCGACGGATCTCCATGTCCAGACGGGCCACCTCCACGCCGGCGCGCAGCACGTCGGCCTGTGGACCCTCCCCGCTCGCGTACCGCGCCTGCGCCACCTCGCGGAGATCGGCGACCAGGCGCGCGTTGCGCGCCACCACCTCGAGCTCGCCATCGATCCGGTAGACCGTGAAGAACTCGGCGGCCACCGCCGCGCGGATCTCCCAGGCGCGCTCCTCCACCCGGGCGTCCGCCATCCGCCGGGTCTGATCGGCCATGCGCTCGGCCCGACCGAGCGTGCCCGGCACGGGCAGCATCTGCATGGCCTGGACGGAGGGCGCCATCGACGCGGGCATCGAGGCACTCAGCTCCGGCAGCGCGAGGTTCATCACGCCCACCTGCACGACCGGGTCGGGCGGCCGACCGGCGCCCGGCACCCGCGCAGCCGTGGCCTCCGCGAGGGCACGTACCGCCGCGAGCTCGGGGTTGGAGCGCTCGGCGGCCCGCAGCGCCTCCGCGAGCGTCAGGATCGGGGCCGTCTGCGCCTCACTCCGCGCGGGAAGCGCCAGGAGCGGGAGCGTGACGGCCAACGTCGTCAGCACCTTCATGGAATGTCTCCGTCGTGCACGTGCCCTCCCGCGCGCGGCGCGCACGGGCGGATCAGATCAGGACGCGGAGCGCCCCGGGATCCGGAATTCGCTGGACGTGGGGCCGGACGCGGGTGGCGTCCGGACGTGCACTCAGGCTCGAGGCGGGCGGAACAGGGGGTGGGGGTCCAACGCGGGCAGGGCGGGAGCCGGCTCGGGAGCCCGAGCCTCCGCGTGGGCGAGCTGCATCGGCAGGCGCATCTCGGGTGCCGGGAGGACCGGAGGCAGCGTACACCCGCTGCCGGGAGCCCCGGCGCCGAAGGGACAGGCGGCCCTTTCGCCATGATCCGACTCGTGGTCGGCGGCCGCCGGGGAATCCGCGGCGGAGGCGTGACCCTGGTGGGTCTCCGACGCCGGCACCGACGTGGCCGTCATGGACGTCGACGGCATGGCGTCGCACATACGGCCGAACCACACTCCCGCCCAGACGGGCACGAGGAGGGTGCCGACCGCGAGGATCGCCAGCGCGCGACGAAGGGACCGGTCCATGGGGGAAGCGTAGCGGGGTGGGCGCGGAGATGGAAGCGCTGATCCGCGACCTCGAAGGCGGCAGGTAAGGGACCTCCCGGCCGCCCGCCTCAGACGTCCCGGTAGATCTCCGCGCCCGACTCCACGAACTCGCGCGCCTTCTCGTCCAGACCCGCCTCGATGGCGTGCACCGTCTCCAGCCCCTTGGCCCGCGCGTAGTCGCGCACGTCCTGCGTGATGCGCATCGAGCAGAACTTGGGCCCGCACATCGAACAGAAGTGCGCCACCTTGGAGGATTCCTTGGGCAGCGTCTGGTCGTGGAACTCGCGGGCACGCTCGGGATCCAGCGCGAGGTTGAACTGGTCGTTCCAGCGGAACTCGAAGCGTGCCTTGGACAGGGCGTTGTCGCGGATCTGCGCGCCGGGATGCCCCTTGGCCAGGTCGGCCGCGTGGGCCGCGATGCGGTACGTCACGATGCCTTCCCGGACGTCGTGCTTGTCGGGCAGCCCCAGGTGCTCCTTCGGGGTGACATAGCACAGCATGGCCGTGCCGTACCACCCGATCATGGCGGCTCCGATCCCCGACGTGATGTGGTCGTACCCGGGCGCGATGTCCGTGGTCAAGGGCCCCAGCGTGTAGAAGGGCGCTTCGTCACACCATTCGAGCTGCTTGGCCATGTTCTCCTGGATCATGTGCATGGGCACGTGTCCCGGGCCTTCGTTCATGACCTGCACGTCGAACGCCCATGCGCGTCGGGTCAGCTCACCCTGGGTCTTCAGCTCCGCGAACTGGGCCTCGTCGTTGGCGTCCGCGATCGAGCCGGGTCGGAGCCCGTCGCCGATCGAGAAGGACACGTCGTAGGCCGCCATGATCTCGCAGATGTCGTCCCAGTGCGTGTACAGGAAGTTCTCGCGGTGGTGGGCCAGACACCACTTGGCGATGATCGAACCGCCGCGCGAGACGATGCCGGTGGTGCGCACGGCCGTGAGCGGCACGTAGCGCAGCAGCACGCCCGCATGGATCGTGAAGTAGTCCACACCCTGCTCGGCCTGCTCGATCAGCGTGTCGCGGAAGATCTCCCAGGTGAGCTCCTCGGGCACGCCGCCCACCTTCTCCAGCGCTTGATAGATGGGCACGGTACCGACGGGCACGGGGCAGTTGCGCAGGATCCACTCCCGGGTCTCGTGGATGTTCTTCCCCGTGGACAGGTCCATCAGGGTGTCGGCGCCCCAGCGCGTGGCCCACACCATCTTCTCCACCTCCTCGGCGATCGAGGAGGTGACGGCGGAGTTCCCGATGTTCGCGTTGATCTTCACCTTGAAGTTGCGGCCGATGATCATCGGCTCCAGCTCCGGGTGGTTCACGTTCGCCGGGAGGATGGCCCGGCCGCGGGCGATCTCGTCCCGCACGAACTCGGGTGTGATCACGTCCGGCACGCGGGCGCCGAAGGGCTGGCCCGGATGCTGCGCGACCAGGCGCGCCCCCGACTCCGTGGCGGCCACCCGCTCGCGCAGCTCCGCGATCCGCTGGCTCTCCCGCACGGCCACATACTCCATCTCCGGCGTGACCACACCGGCGCGTGCGTAGTGCATCTGTGTGACGCGCCGGCCCGCACGAGCGCGGCGGGGCGTCCGCCGCAGCTGGAAGTGGAGGTGACGCAGGTCCGGATCGCTCCCCCGCTCCTGCCCGTAGCGACTCGTGGGTCCGTCCAGCGTCTCCGTGTCCGCGCGCTCTTCGATCCATCCCTGGCGCAGCGCGGGAAGCCCCCGGGTCAGATCGATGGCGGCGTCCGGGTCGGTGTAGGGGCCCGAGGTGTCGTAGAGCGTGACCGGCGGGTTCTCCTCGGCGCCGAAGGAGGACGGGGTCGGGTCCAGCTCCACCTCGCGCATGGCCACGAGGAGATCCGGACGACTGCCCGGGACGTGGATCTTGCGGGAGCGGGGAAAAGGACGCGTCACCTCTTCGTTGAGCGCGGTGACGTGGTCGAGAACGTGGGTGTCGCGCGACATGCGGAGCCTCGCTTCCCTACGCCGGTGCGAGCCGGTTCAGGTTCGAAGGGTGTGATCTCAGCCCCGGTGGATCCGAGGCACCCCCAGCAGGTCCAACCTAAGGGGACGACGCCTTCGCGTCAGCCGCACGCCGCTCGCGCCACGCGCCCAGGGAGGTGAGGGCCAGGATCAGGGCCGTGAGGGGAAGCACGAAGAACAGCAGCGCGGCCCGGTAGCCGCCGAAGAGGGCGTGTCCGGTGGCGTCGAGGATCAGATACAGCAGGTAGACGCCGTAGTACAGCACGAAGACCACGCCCTCCCGGCGTGAGATCTCGAGCCGGGTGAGGAAGATCGGGAAGCAGGCCACGGCCACGCCCAGCAGCACCGGGAAGTCGAAGGCGAGGACGGGATCCGGCACGTCGATGCCGCCGGACTGGATCGTCGCCGTGCCTCCGAGCACGAACAGCAGGTTGAACAGGTTGCTTCCGAGCACGTTGCCGACGGCGATGTCGATCTGGCCGCGCAGGCTGGCGACGACCGACGTGGCGAGCTCCGGCAGCGAGGTGCCGCCGGCGACGATGGTCAGGCCGATCAGCAGCGGGGAGACGCCCCAGCTCTCGGCGATGCGGACGGCCCCCCACACGAGTGCCCGGGAGCCGCCGACCAGGAGCACCAACCCGCCCAGGACCAGGAGCACCGAGACCCGCATGGGAGCGCCCGGCGCGCGGGCGGAGGAGGCCGCCGGGTCCACGGCGGCCGCGGGGACGTGCCCCGGTATCGGCCGGGCAGCTTCGCCGGCTCCGCTCTCCCTCTCCTCGCCGGTCCCTTCCACCGCGGCGGTCGTGCCGGCCTCCTCCTCCGTGGATCCCAGCATGAACAGGGAGTATCCGACCATCCCCAGCAGCAGCAGGATGCCGTCGGCGCGGGAGACGACGTGGTCGATCGCGAGCGTGTAGGCGCCGACGGACGCCACCAGCACGAGCGGCACCTCGAAGCGGACCAGGCTGGCCTGCACCCGCAGCGGGGCGAAGGTCGCGGCCAGCCCGAGGATGAGGAGGGTGTTGAAGACGTTGCTCCCCAGCACGTTGCCCAGACCGACCGACCCCTGGCCCGCGAACGCCGCCTGGAGGTTCACGGCCAGCTCGGGTGCGCTGGTGCCGAAGGCGACCACGGTCAGACCGATGACCAGCGGCGTGACCCCGAAGCGGGCCGCCAGACGGCTCGCCCCCCGAACCAGCACCTCGGCACCGAGGACCAGGACCACGAGACCCAGGCCCACCATCGCGAACGCCATTCCCATGGCGCGCCTGTACCCCGCTGTCGCACGGGGATTCCTCGGAACGCGCGGGCTGGATGCGACGAAGGCCCCGGCGGATGCCGGGGCCTTCGAAACCTCTGCTCCTGCGCGGACGTCACCGCCCGGCAGGCGACCGGTCACTCAGGCATCGAGCGGACCTGCATCGAGAGGGAGTACATCGCGGGCCATCCGCCGAAGAGCATTCGCCGCACGAATGTTTCCTTCACCCTCGGCACGGCCGGCCGCTCGAAGCAGGTACCGGATTCGGTCTTCAGTCTTCATCATCCTCCTCCCCGCCCCTCGCATCGGTTCCAGTCCCACCCGGGGCGTCCGTCCTTCGTCCGCCTCGGATGACCCGACGATGCACCCGGTTCCTACGTTCGACGTGTGCGTCCGGTTTCAGGCCCACGAGTGACTCGACCCAACCTCGTCCCGGGCCCCATCTGCACCGTCACTTCCTTGGATACGCCGGCGGCCGGATTGGTTGCCGTGCGTCCGGCTCGCCCGGCGGCGCCGCTTGGCACGCGCCAGCCCCGCCCGCCCGGCGGTGGAGGCGGCGGGACGGGGCCGAGGCGGACGCGCCTTGCGCGTCGTGTGGTCCTGGCACGACAGCGCCCGCGCGCCCCTGCCCACCGGCACTTCGTGACGGGCGCGAGGGGAGGGCGTCCGCCGGGCGGACCGGGCGGCCCGTGGACCCGATGGCGTAACCCGCACTCCACCAGGAGGTTGCGCGATCGGCACCGCCGACCGCCTCTCCCGTTCTGGACGCCGCGCACCCTGGCAGATCGCGGCACGGATGTGGCAGGATGCCCGAACCGCCCGAGGCGGTCGGTCCACATCGGTCGCTCGCACTCCACACCCGGATTCCCCCGGCCCCCCCACGGGACCAGGGTCAACTTCCAGGGTCTTATGCTTCAGGAACGTGGTTCGTTCGGCCGACGTGGCTTCAGCGTCCTCGAGACGCTGACGGCCCTCTCCATCGGCGTCGTGCTCGTCTCCCTCTCCGTCCGCGCCTCGACGCCCGTGCGCGAGAACGTGGCCGTCCAATCGGCCGATCAGGCCTTCCGCGGCATGTTGGCCCGGGCCCGCTCCCAGGCCATCGAGCGGGGCGAGAATGCCGTGCTCCACCTGGACGCGGGCGGCGACAGCGTCTGGATCGAGCGCGGCAACCAGGTCGTCGAGGGATTCCGGTTCGATCACGAGCTGGGCGTCGACGTGCAGACCGCGGGCAGCGTGGATCTGTGCATGACGCCTCGCGGAACCGCCGATCCCACCTGCGGGACCGGCACGGTGATGACGATCCGCTTCCAGCGGGGCGCTGCGAGCAGCGCCCTGCAGGTGCTCCCGCTCGGTCAGATCATCGGGACATGAGGGCGCACGGCACCGCATCCCCGGATCGCGGCGGCTCCCAGGCGGGCTTCACGCTACTGGAGCTCATGGTGGGCCTCGTGCTCTTCTCGTTCGGCACGCTGGGACTGGCCGCGATGACGGTGGGGCTGCAGCGGCAGACCACGCTGGCCCAGCTCCGGACGGAACGGACCGCGGCCGTGGTCGCCGCGGTGGAGCGGGTCCGGTCGTTCGACTTCGATTCCCTGACGGCGGGCTCGCAGGCCGCGGGTCCGTACAAGGTCAGCTGGTCGGTGGCGCCGACCGGCCGGTATGTGAAGCAGGTGCGCGTGATCACGGTCGGCCCGGGGCTCGCGTACGGGCCGCAGGGCGCGTTCGTGGATCCGGCCCGTGCCGACACCCTCGACTACCCGGTGCTCAAGCCGTGAACCGATCCGGCTTCTCCCTCGTCGAGCTCCTCGTGGTGTCGGCGGTGGGCGGGCTGCTGCTCGTCGGCGTGTACGGCACGCTGGCCGCGCAGCGCCACGCCTTCACGCTCCAGAGCAGCCAGGTGGAGACGCAGCAGTCGGCGCGCGCAGGACTCGACGTGCTGCTCACCGAGCTGCGCTCCCTCAGCCCGGGTGGCGGAGACGTGGTCTCCATGGACGACGACTCCATCACGGTGCGGGTCATGCGCACGGCCGGGCTGATCTGCGATGTCACCTACGGGGGCACGCCCGTCCTCACGGCCCTCCCGGTGGGTGCGCCGTTCCGGCCGGGCGACTCGCTGTTCGTCTTCGCGGACGGCGATCGCGACGTCGCCGCCGACGATGCCTGGATCGCCGCTCGCGCCGGCCCCGTGGACACGCTCGGGGTCTGCAACGGCGCGGTCGCGCAGCGGATCGACCTCCCCGGCGCGGGTCCGGCCTTCGCCGCCGATTCGGTCCGCTCCGGCGGTCTGGTCCGGGCGTTCGAGTGGCGCTCCTATGGGCTGGGGCTCTATGGCGGGCACACCTACCTGGGCACCTGGACGCCGGGGACCAGCTTCACGCCGCTCGTGGGTCCCCTCGACGCCACGGCCGGCCCCGCCCTGCGGCTCGACTACTACGACGCGCTCGGCAATCCGGCGCTGACGCCATCCGCCGTGCACCGCATCGATGTGCTGGTCCGCGCCGCGTCCCCGGCCATCACGGCCGCGGGCGCGCCGCTCGTGGACTCGCTCGTGGCCACCGTCTTCTCGCGCAACTGATGCCGATGACCGCCGCCGTTCCCGCCTGCGCGCCCCGCGATCGCTCGGACCGGCGCGGCTTCGTGCTGCCGGCCGCGCTACTGGCGATCGTGATCCTGACCATCGTCACCACGGCCGGCTTCTTCTCCGTGCAGCAGGAATCGCGGATCGGGGCCTCGGGGGAGCGGGCCGCGAAGGCACTCTACCTGGCCGAGCAGGGACTCACCGAGGTCCTGGGCGGGTGGAGCAACGCCTCGGCGTCCGCCCTGCCGGTCTGGGGCACGGCGCAGTTCGCGGACACGACCTCCGCCGGCATCTGGTCGGTGACGCTCACACGGGGCAGCGAACGCATCTTCTACCTGGACGCCACGGGCACGGTGACCGACGGCGGCGTGTTGTACACGGGCGCCCAGCGCCGGATCGGGATGGCCGCGCGCATGAGCCTGCCTCGCCTGGACCCGCGGGCGGCGGTCACGACCACCGTGAACGTGTCCGTGCAAGGGCAGGCGGAGGTGCACGGGGAGGATCAGATCCCTCCCGGGTGGGGGGGGGTCTGCAGCGGCACGCTCGCGAACCGCGGCGGGGTCCTCATGCAGGACACGACCACGGTGTCGAACGGCGGTCAGAGCCAGCTGACCGGAGCCCCACCGCTCCTCGAGGATCCGACGCTCGGACAGCACACCTTCACCCAGTTCGGGGACATGGATTGGCCGGAGCTGGTGTCGCTGGCGTCCAAGGTGTACGGGGGCGGATCCCTCGCCCGGTTCGGGGCCCAGCTCGACCCGGTCGGGGGCTGCGACTACGGACACACACAGAACTGGGGCGATCCCGAGAATCCGGGCGCGCCCTGCGGTGGGTACTTCCCCGTCGTCTATATCGCCGGAGACGCCACGCTGCAGTCGGGGACCCGGGGACAGGGCATCCTGCTGGTGGAGGGAGACCTGGTCGTCCGTGGGGACGTGCTCTTCAACGGCCTGGTGATCGCGCAGGGTGCGTACGACGCGGAGGGTGCCGACAACCGCATCTACGGCGCCGTGATGGCCAACAACGTGGACATCGAGCAGACGAGCACGCTCGGGCGGTCGGGTGTCGACTACTCGAGCTGCGCCGTGGAGCGCGCGCTGCTCAACGCGACGGAGCTCGATCGCGCGCGTCCACTGTCGCAGCGGGCGTGGGTGGATCTTTCGGCGCTACCGGCGAGCTGAGCCGCACCACCCGGCTCGCCATCCGGTTCATCCGCAGCTCGATCCCACCGGGGCCCGGTCGGCTGCGCATCGCGACCAGCGTGACCCAGCCGAGCCCGCTGACGGTGATGCCGAGCGGCACCAGCACCATCCCCGCGAGGATCCCGAAGCTTCCGGCGGCGAAGACCATCACGCCGAACCCCAGGATCGCCAACCCCGCCAGCCCCAGCCCGAGCGCGCCCAGGCCGAACAGCGCCCGGAGCGCCCGTGCACCTGCGCCGTCCCCGCCGTGCTTGTGCACCAGGATCACGCCGAGAAGCAGCGCGAAGCCCGCCCAGATGAGCCGCTCCAGGGGCGACGCCAGGAAGATGGCCACGACCGCGAAGGCGGCCGCGACTTCGAGGACGTACCAGCGGAACATCGCACGCAGGAGATCCATGGCACCGGTGGGCTGGACCGGTCCGTCGCAGCGCGGCTACGCCCGCGGGAGTCGGTCGCCACCTGGCGCCGTTGCAAGGCGGGCGCCGTGATGGACCCGTGCCACTGCAGAGCGCGCCCTTGCGGATCGCGCGCCCGACGTCAGCCGGTGTCCAGGGCCTGCAGCCGCGCCAGCACGTCGGTGCGCCGCTCCTCCGCTTCGTCGAGGCCGTAGAACGTCGCAGACGGCAGGATCAGCTCGTACAGGCGAAGCGCCCGGATCCAGGCACCGTGCGCGGTGTCCGGATCTCCGGCGGCGTCCGCGCCGAGACCCTGGATGTAGAGCGCCTCCGCCAACACCCAGGCGCGGGTCGGATCGACCTCGCCGCCGCCGAGGATCATCAGCTCCAGCGTCTCCGGAGAGGCCCGGAGCGCCAGGTCGGCGTCCAGGCCCACGCCCTGCAGGGCGCGATCCAGCTCCGCGCGTACCTCGGCGGGGTCGACCGGCCCTTCCAGGATCCGCCGACGCAGCTCCGCCAGCGCCCGTCCCATCTGCTCGATGAGACGCAGGATGTAGTCACGCTGGGGCACGGATCCGCTACCGGCGTCCGGTCCAGCCGGGCCCACGCAGGGCCCGTCCCGGCGTGGCTCCCGTGTGGCTGCCGTCGCGCACCACCGGGACGCCGTTGACGAGCACGTGCAGGATGCCCGTCGAAAGCTGATGGGGATCCTCGTAGGTGGCACGATCCGACACGGTCTCGGGATCGAACACCACGATGTCGGCGAAGAACCCCTCCGTCAGCAGCCCCCGGTCGCGGATCCGGAGCCGCGTGGCCACGGCGGACGACATCTTGCGCACCGCGTCCTCGAGCGGCAGGACGCCTTCGTCGCGCACGTAGCGGCCCAGGATCCGCGTGAAGGTCCCATAGGCCCGCGGATGCACCAGGCCATCGGCCGCGTCGGGATCGACGCCGCTCGCGTCGGTCCCGAACTTGATCCACGGCTGCTGCAGCTGCAGACGCACGTTGTCTTCGTCCATCATGAAGAAGATCGTGCCGATCCTCTGCTCCTCGGACAGCACGAGATCCATGGCGGTGTCGATCCAGTCGCTGCCCATCATCGTCGCCACCTCCGCGAGCCGGCGCCCGACCAGGCCGCGGTTGCCCTCGCGCTCGAAGCCGAGGAGCAGGACGCCTTCCGGCGTCGCCAGCTCGCAGAGGTTCTCCCAGCTGCCGTCGTTGGCCCGGATCTCTTCGCGGATCCGCGCCCGCACGTTCTGGTCGCGCAGGTTCTGGAGGAGCCGCCCGTCCGCCGAGACCCACGGCGGAAAGCAGGCGGTCAGCCCGGTCCCGCCCGCCACGTACGGGTACATGTCCGCCTGGACGTCGAGGCCGGCCGCACGCGCCGAGTCGATCCGCGCGATGGCGGCCGCGGCTTTGCCCCAGTTCCGGCGGCCCGCTGCCTTCAGGTGGTAGATCTCGACCGGGACGCCACCGCGTCGGCCGATCTCGATGGCTTCGTCGATGGCCTCCAGCAGTCGATCCGCCTCGGAGCGCATGTGGGTGATGTAGAGGCCCCCGTACGGTGCCATGGCCCGCGCCAGCAGCGTGAGCTCTTCGGTGCCGGCGAAGTTGCCCGGCGGATAGATCAGGGCGGACGCGAGCCCGAAGGCGCCGTCGCGCATGGCATCACGCACCGCCTCCTGCATGGCCTCCATCTCGGATTGGCTGGCCGCGCCCATGGCCAGCCCGCGCCCGAACGTCCGGATGGTGCTGGCGCCGACGAAGGAGCCGACGTTGGTGGAGACTCCGTGCTCCTCGATGGCGCGTAGCCAGGCGTCGAAGCCACGCGGCCCCTCGAAGCGGCGCAGGCGGGCCACGGCCGCGCTGTCGCGGACGCCCCCCGCCTCGAGGATGCGCTCGTTGACCGGCGCGTCGGTGCTGCCCTCGCCGAGGATCTCCGTGGTCACGCCCTGCGTCACCTTGCTCACGAGGCGCCCGTCGCCCCGTAGCACCGCGGACCGCGACTGGCCCTGGATATCGATGAAGCCCGGTGCCACCACGAGCCCCGTGGCGTCGATGCGGTCGCGCGCCGCCACGTTGCGCAGCATTCCCGGCGGCGCCACGCGCACGATCCGATCGCCACGCACGGCCACGTCGCCATGGAACCAGGCAGCTCCCGTTCCGTCCACGATCCGTCCGCCTTCGATGACCAGATCGTAGCTGCCCCCACCGCTACGGGGCGCCGAAGTCTGCGCGGGATCGGAGCCCACGCCCATGGCGGCGCACGCGGACAGGAGGAGCAGGACCGGGAAGAGCGCGAAGCGCCGGAGAGGAGCGTTCATCGGAAGGGCGGCTGGGGAGTCCGGTTCGTGGTCCCCGCACTATCGACCTGCGGGGCGGCCTTCGGCAACCCTGCGGACCGCGGGTGACCCCTTCCGAGCGTCTTCTGCGCCAGTGGGCATGAGGACCCCCGATCGCTCCCCCCTCCCCCCGCGGTCCTCCGAACATCCCGTGCGCCCGCACCGTCTGGAGGGACGAACCCATGGCGACATACCGCGACATCGTTCCGGTCAAGAAGAAGGTCGAAGACGAGCTCCTGGCCCGCCCCGGCGTCACCGGCGTGGACGTGGGCACGAAGATCAAAGGCGGCGAGGATACCGGACAGCTCGCCATCCGGGTCTACGTCGCCGAGAAGAAGGACGTCTCGGCCAAACAGAAGATCCCGGCCGAGGTGGAGGGCATCCCGACCGACGTCATCCAGCTCACGTTCAAGCCCACCCCGGCCATGCAGCGCCTGACGGAGTTCGGGCCGCAGGTGGACGCGACGCAGTACGCCACCCTGGAAGGCGGCATGAGCATCGGGCCCTGCCGTTCGCTCTATCTCGAGCCGCCCGAGGTGCCGACCGCGGGCAACTATGTCTTCGTGGGTACGCTCGGCTGCATCGTGGAAGACGTGGCGAGCGGGGACGCGATGATGCTCACCAACTTCCACGTCGCTGCGCTCGACAACGGGTGGACCGTGGGAGACACCATCGCGCAGCCGGGTGTGCCCGACGGCGGCAGTTGCCCGACGGACGTCACCGGCACGCTGCAGCGCGCCGTGATCGCGGGCACCACGGCGGGAGGCAATCCCGGTGTGGACGGCGCGGTGGTCCGCATCAACGGCCGGCCCCACCGGTGCTCGATCCTCGACATCGGCGACGTGGCCGGCACCGCCGTGGCCACCAACGGAATGAACGTGCGCAAGCGCGGTCGGACCACCGAGCTGACCCAGGGCGTCGTCCAATCCGTCAACGCCACCATCGTGGTGCCGTACGGCGATGGGATCGGGGACGTCACCCTGCACGACCAGATCCTCATCCGCGGCACACCGCAGCCCAACGGCGTCTTCGGGCTGGGCGGCGACTCCGGCTCCGTCGTGGTCAACGGAGACCGCGAGGTCGTCGGTCTCTACTTCGCCGGGAACGACGCGGCCCCGGGCATGCCCGAAGGGGTGATCGGGGTCGCCAACCCCATCGCCGCGGTGCTGGCGGCGTTGAACGTGCGCATGTGCGTGCCCAAGGCCAAGGAGAAGCTGGAGAAGTTCGAGAAGGCCGAGAAGCTCGAGAAGATCGAGCTGAAGTTCGAAGGCAAGCACGAGCTGAAGGAGGTCCTGGAGAAGCACCGCTTCAAGGACGTCAAGGACCTCATCAAGGAGATCCGCAAGGAGTTCAAGGAGCCCAAGGAGATCTTCGAGGGCGGACCCAAGGAGTTCTTCGAGAACGATCCCAAGGGGATCGTGGAGGACAAGCCGGGCGAGTTCCCGGGCCTGCCCGGGGGTCCGGGCGGTCCGTTCGGACGTGGCTCCGACCTCGAAGCACGCCTCCAGGCGCTCGAGCAGGCGCTGGGGCTGCTCGGCCCCTCCGCGACCAAGCCGCCGGCCCGGGAGCTCAAGGCCTTCAAGGAGAAGCCGGAGAAGCGGGAGATCAAGGAGTGGAAGGAGTTCAAGGAGCCGGTCAAGGAGAAGCTCGAGAAGCTGGAGAAGCCGGAGAAGTTGGAGAAGCCCGAGAAATCCGAGAAGCTGGAGAAGCCCGAGCGCAAGGAGCTCAAGGACCAGCGCAAGGAGTTCAAGGAGTGGAAGGAGCCCAAGGAGCTGATCGAGGAGAAGGCGCTCGACAAGCCCGGTGAGGGACCGGGCCCTCTGCTGGGCGGGGGCAGCGGCGCCCCGACGGGGGACCCACTCGAGGAGCGCCTCGCGCGCCTGGAGGCTGCGCTCGGCAATCTGGCCCACTTCATCGGTCCGGAGCTGCGACCTGACCTCAGCGCGGGCGCGCTCCACCAGGAGCCGGACGCGCAACGCGCGCGGCGCGGGCGCCTGCAGAAGGACGCCACGGACAGCAAGCAGGCCAAGGACCAGAAGGACGCCGAGAAGCTCGGCGAACGCTGACCCGACGTCGGGGAGGCGGTCCCATCGGACCGCCTCCCCCTTCGCCTACGGAGGTGTGCGATGTGGTTGATCCTGAGCGCCGGGCCGGACGCATCCGCGGCCTGGGCGGCGGAGCGCCTGCGCGCTCGATTCGGGGACGACGTGCGACACGTGACCCAGGAGGAGCTGGCCGGCGCCGTGCAGTGGCACCACTGGCTGGAGGGAGAGGAGATCGGGTTCACGGCTACGCTGCGGGACGGCCGGTTGCTGGACAGCCGCGACGTGTCGGGCACCTTGAACCGCGTCGTGCAGAGTCAGCCCGCCCACCTGGCGCTGGCCACGCCCGGCGACCGCGAGTATGCGGAGCAGGAGTTCGGCGCCCTGGTGTTGAGCGCGCTGGCCTGCCTGCGCGGACCGTTGCTCAATCCGCCCACGCCGCAGGGGCTGGGCGGGGCCTGGCGCCACACGGCCGAATGGGTGGCCCGCGCGGCGGCCGCGGGGCTTCCCACGGAGCCCTACCGCCTCTCCAGCGAAGGCCCCACCGATCCGGGAGGGGGATGGCAGCGCCTGCCCACCCCGGGCCGGGAGCGTCTGCGAACGTGGGTGGTGGGATCGCGGGTGCTCGGGGCTCCGCTCCCCTCCCTCGAGGCCGGCTGTCGCTCCCTGGCGCAGGCGGTGGAGACCCCCCTGCTCGGGATCGAGTTCGAGACGGACGGCGATCGCCTCACCTTCCACACCGCGCACCCCATGCCCGATCTCGTCGCGGGCGGGGAAGCGTTGGCCGATGCGCTGGCCGATGCGCTCGCGATCGGCGCGGAGGTGGCGGCATGATCCTGCTCGCCGGAATCCGGACGGAGGAGCCGCTCCAACGCGTGGCAGAGGAGCTCGAGCGCCGAGGCTCCCCGTTCCACCTCTTCCATCAACGCGACTTCGGGCGCACCACGTTGGACGTCGAGGTGGGACCGCGCGGCGTGCGCGGTGTGCTGCGCGGTCCAACCGGGACGGTGCCCCTGGAGCGGATCGGTAGCGCGTACCTGCGTCTCATGGACGACCGGTCCCTGCCCGAGCTCGAGCACGAGCCGCAGCATTCCCCGCGCCGCGCGCAGTGTCGCGCGTTGCACGAGGCGTTGCTGCGCTGGAGCGAGATCACCCCCGCGTGCATGGTCAACCGGCTGAGCGCCATGGGCTCGAACTTCTCGAAGCCCTACCAGGCGCAGGCCATCGTAGGCGTGGGGTTCTCCACGCCGCCCACGCTGGTCACCAACGATCCGGACGCGGTCGGGGAGTTCCGTCGGCGGCATGGCCGCGTGATCTACAAGTCGATCAGCGGCGTACGCTCCATCGTACGTGAGCTGGAGGACTCCGACCTGGCGCGCCTGGACCGCATCCGCTGGTGCCCCACCCAGTTCCAGGCCTACGTCGAGGGACGCGACGTGCGCGTGCACACGGTCGGCGACGCGGTGTTCGCCACGGCCATCACGACCACGGGGACCGACTACCGCTATGCCGCGCGCGAGGACGGCGGCAGCACGCGCCTCGAGCCGCTCGAGCTCCCAACCGCGCTGGCGCGCCGCTGTGTGGCGCTGTCGGGCCGCCTGGGCCTCGACTTCGCCGGCATCGACCTCAAGCTGGCTCCGGACGGCGAGGTGTTCTGCTTCGAGGTGAATCCCTGTCCGGCATACACGTACTACGAAGCGAACACGGGCCAGCCCATCGCGCGGGCGCTGGCGGGATACCTGGACGCGGCGTCCCGGGCCGCAGCGACGCGTTGGCCGGCGACCGCGTGAACGCCTGCCGACCCTCCACCACCGGTCCGGGTCCGGTCGCGCGGCCGTGGAGCCTCCGGACCCGGCTCAGCCGCCGGCGCTGCGGCGTGGAGGACGGCACTGCGGCCACGTCCCCGGTCGCCCGGTACGCTCGTCGGTGGGCAGCACACGCTGATCCACGGGCACGCGCTCGGGATCCTCGGACGCCTGGTACGCCAGCATGGCGGCCAACGTCGCGTTGTTGCGCAGGTCGTCGAAGACCACCTTGTCGTAGGTGTCCAGGTTGGTGTGCCAGGTGTATTGCCGGTAGTCGGGATAGCTGGACTGCAGGCGGAAGCCCGCGGCCGGCACGCAGATGAAGCTCATGTGGTCGCTGCCCCCCGTCTCTGGCACGCCCGGGATGTCCAGCTCGATGTGCTCGGTGATCTCGTCCGGCACCGCGCTGAGCCAGCGGCCGAAGTGGGCCCCCGCGCCCGTGAAGCCCTGCATGCGGATGAAGTCGATGCGCCAGGTCCCGTTGTCCTGGTTGAAGGCCGCCTGGAGGTTGCCCACCACGTCGGGATGATCGGCGGCAAAGGCCCCCGACCCCACCAGGCCCTGCTCCTCCCCGCCCCAGTGTCCGACCAGGAGGGTCCGACGCGGGTTCGGATAGGTGGCCTTCAGGATGCGCATGGCCTCCAGCATCATGATGGTGCCGGTCCCGTTGTCGGTGGCTCCCGACGCCCCGTCCCACGAGTCGAGGTGGGCCGACAACAGCACGTACTCGTTCGGCAACTCCCGACCCGGGATCGTGGCCACGACGTTGAACGCGGGGACGTCACCGAGGCTGCGGGCCTGCGCGTCGACCCGGATGCGCGGCGCCTGATCCCGCTCCGCCATGCGGTAGAGCAGCGTGTAGTCCTCGCAACTCACGTGCAGCGAGGGGACGCGTTCCGTCAGCGACGAGAAGATCTTGTCCGCACCCCATCCGGCCGACCACCGGTTCGTGAGCACGCCCGCTGCCCCGGCGGCCTCCAGGCGGGCCGGGAGATCGGCCCCCAGCCCCCGCATGCGCACCGCGAAGGCGGTGCGGGCCGAGTCGCGCCCAGCGCGCATCGTGGCGAAGGACGCTTCCGTGGCCCACTCCTCCCAGCTCTCGTCCGGCCGGCACGTGGGCTCCGGGAACGTCAGTAGCACGAACTTGCCTCGCACCTCGGGAAGCCAGCGCTCCAGGTCGGCGCCCGACGCCACGGAGGCGGGGATATCCACGACCTCCCCCTCCACGGGGCCGTCCGTCCCGGGGGACCAGGCCAGCATCATGGCCTGGAGGCTCCGCACCCGCGGCGCCAGCAGATCCACGTGGGTGATGCCGCGTTCCCATCCGGTCCACGTCCCGTACGGACGCTTCTCCGCCTGCACGCCCCACTCCCGGTAGCGCGAGATCAGCCAGTCTCCGGCGGCGTCGTACGCGGGCGATCCCATCAGCCGGGGACCGATGGAGTCCATCAGGGCCTGCGCCAGGGGCTCGACCTGGGAGCCCGAACCCATCCCCTGCTCCCACATGGCGCGGATCACGGGATCGGCCGTGGGGAAGGTCTGGGCCGGCGCCGCGCCGGGCAGCAGGGTCGCCAGCAGCACCGCGGCGAGGATGCGGAAGCGAACGAGGGTCGGTGTCATGGGACTCCGTCGGGTCGGCGGGGCTTCGCTGGAAGGGGTCCAACTGAGGCAGCGGCGCGCCGGCGGGCAAGGAGCGGGCTCGCGACGGGCAGCCCGTACGGGCCTCCGCTCCGGTCGTCCACGCCGGCCCTGGGACGGCGCGTGCCTTCCGCCCTGCCCGCTTTCCCACCGCGGCACGACGCATCAGGTTGCAGCGTCCCCCCCGTTCGACCGACCGGAGACCGCCGTGACCCACCCCGAGCCCCACGCCTCGCCCTACCCCAGCCCCACCCCCCCCGGAGCCGGGCGGCCCCGCCGATCCTGCGGACGGGACCTCCGCCGACAAGCCGCACAAGAAGGACAAGAAGAAGGGCAAGAAGCACAAGGAGGGGATGGGGTCGCAGCGCGGCGTGGAGACGATGTTCCGGACGTCGTACCAGTCGCACCTGAACCTCAGCTCGATGGCGGACAACAAGGCCAACATCATGATCTCGATCAACGGCATCATGATCTCGGTCGTCATCGCCTCCATCTCACCCAAGATCGACTCCAATCCCTGGCTCCTGGTGCCCACCGGCGTGCTGCTGCTGGGGTGCGCGATCTCCATGGTGTACGCCATCCTCGCGGCGCGGCCCCGTGTCACGCACCGGCGCGTGAGCCTGGAGGACGTGGAGTCCAACCGGTCCAACATCCTCTTCTTCGGAAATTTCGTGGGCATGCCCGAAGAGGAGTTCGTGTCGGGGCTCCGCTCCTTGCTCGAGAACACCGACCGGCTCTACACCAACATGATGCGCGACATCTACGGCCTCGGTCAGGTCCTGCAGCGCAAGTACACGCTGCTGCGGACGTCGTACACGGCCTTCATGGTGGCGCTCATCCTGAGCGTCCTGCTGTTCCTGGGTGTGTACATGGGGGTGGTGGGGGAGGTCGGAGCGGTCGGCACCGGATCGGTGGTGCCGTGATCGTCACCCTCTGGGGCACGCGGGGCACCTTTCCGGTCCCCGGCGCCGAGACGCTCCGTCACGGGGGCGACACCTCGTGTCTCTCCGTGGAGTGGGGCCGCAACGTCCTGGTCGTCGACGTGGGCACGGGCGCGCGACGCCTCGGCGCGGAGTTGAAGGGACGCGACGTGGACCTGAGCATCCTGCTCACCCACATCCATGGCGATCACGTGCTGGGGCTGCCGTTCTTCGCGCCCCTGTGGGAACGCGACCGCACCATCGTGATCTTCGACGCGGATACGGAGGAGGGACCCTGGAGCCCGCTGGCCCTGCTGGACGGGCGCCACTTCCCCGTGCGCGCCGCGGCGCTGCCGGCCTACGCCCGCCGGATCGCGGGGGATCCGATGCCCCACCTGAACGGGCTGGGGCTCCCCATCCGGCGACAACGCTGCAACCATCCGGGCCGGACGTACGGCTACCGGATCGGCGTTCCCGGCCGGGACGTCGTCTTCATGCCCGACAACGAGCTGGGCTCGAGCGCCGAGGGCCACATCCCGTTCGAGGCCTTCGTGCGCTTCGCGAACGGAGCCGCCGTGCTCGCGCACGACGCCCAGTTCACGGCGGACGAGATCCACCGACGCGGTGGCTGGGGACACAGCTCGATCGAGCAGGCGGTCGCGCTCGCGGAGGCGGCCGGGGTGGGCAAGCTCGTGCTGGTCCACCACGACCCCTGGCGCACGGACGATCAGCTGGACGCGCTCACCGCCGCCGCTGCACAGCGTACACGCATCCCGGTCGAGGCGGGCCGCGACGGGATGCGCTTGGAGCTGGGCGAGGACTGACGCCCGGGGCGCGGTCCCGCTCCGTCCTCGGGCCCCCCTGCCGCTGCCGGTGACGGACCGGCGTCAGCCCAGCGTCGTGCGCAGGTGCTCGGCCACGTCCCGGATGAAGCGGTGCACGGAGGCCTCCGCGATGCGGTGCCCCACCAGCGTGTCCACGGCGTTGCCTACCGCACCCCCGGGAACCTCGTACCGACCTTCGAACTCGAGCTGTGTCTCCGTCCCGGTGAGGGGATAGGCCGACAGCGTCCCCCGCATCAGGGGAAACAGCCGCGGGGAGTTCGCGCCCTCCCACTCCAGGTGGACGCGTGCCACGCTCTGCGAGGGTCGGCTTCCGGTCTCCTCCTGCGCCTCGGTCACGGTGATCGCGATCGGAGCGCCCACTTCGAGGCCGCCGATCTGCACCTTCAGGCCCGCCGCCACGTCCTCGGCCCGCGAGGCGGCCGCGCGCGTGGCGCGTCGGAAGACGTCGTGGGCATCGCCGAGCAAGGCATCGCGCACGTCCGACCAGGGGCGATTCACATAGTCGAACGCCCGTACCTCGCGGCCTCGTTCCATGGGCTCCTCCTCGGGAAGCGCTGCACGGGCGGGGGCCCGCGCGTCCGGGTCGCCCGCCTCCCCGGCGCGTGGGGCGATCGCGGGGGACCGCCGCTTGCACGGTCCGATGATACCACGCACGGGCGGCGCCCGCATCGTGGAGAGCCCCCCCGGAGCATCGGCGGGCCGAGCGGGGCGACGCCTGACCGGCTCGCCAAGGTTACCCCGTCGTTACAGACGGAGCGGTCCGCCGTTACCGGCTGCCCCCGAGTTTTCCACCCATCGGACGGGAAGGCTCGCGCGGAGGATGAAGTGCCTGGCTCCAACGGGACCGAACCGCGGTCACGCGTGCTCGTGGTCGAAGACGAGACGGACATCGCCGCCCTCATCGCCTACGAGCTGACGAGGGCCGGCTACCGCGTGGAGACCGCGACCACGGGCCGCGACGCCCTGCGGGCGGTCGAGCGGGAGGTGCCGGACCTGATCGTCCTGGACCGGATGCTCCCGGAGGTCTCGGGGGACGAGGTCCTGCGCCAGGTGCGCAGCGACGCCTCGCTCGGCACGCTCCCGGTGCTCATGCTCACGGCCAAGAAGGAGCAGGAGGACCGGATCCAGGGCCTCGAGCTGGGGGTCGACGACTACCTGACCAAGCCGTTCAGCCCCCGCGAGCTGGTCCTGCGCGTGCAGGCCATCCTGCGGCGGATCCGGGAGCCCGCGGTGGACACCGGCGTGCGCATCCTGCGCACGGGCCCGTTGGCGCTCAACCTGAGCTCGCACCAGGTCGCCTACGAGGGGAAGGAGCTCTCCGTGACCCCCACGGAGTTCCGCCTGCTGAAGGCGCTGATGGAACGGCCCGGCAAGACGCAGTCGCGCCGGCAGCTCCTGCAGCGCGCCTGGGACCTGGACGCCGCGATCTCCGACCGCATCCAGACCCGCACGGTGGACATGCACGTGCGCCGGCTGCGCGCGAAGCTGGGGGCTGCCGGAGACTGGATCGAGACCGTCCGCGGGTTCGGCTACCGCTTCCGGGTGCCGCCGGGCCGCTGACGCGGCAGGCCGCAGGCGCAGCGCGGCCCACGGCCGGGCCGGATCCGCAGCTCAGCGCTCCAGGACCTTCACGCGCTCCTCGTCCGCCCAGCGGAAGACCTTCCAGGTCCCCCTCCACTCCAGCGCCTCCTCGAAGAGCTGGGCCTCGGCCTGTGCGTCTCCGTCCACGCGGAAGCGCACCCAGCAGTCCGTTCGGACGCTGAAGCGGGCGAAGCGCCGGGTCTCCCCGTCACACCGCACGTCGGCGAACTCGACCTCGCGGTCGCGGAACCAATCCAGGTTGCGTCCCAGGGCGCGCCGGTTGCGGGTCTCGATGTTCTGCCACGCCAGGTCCACCGGGAAGCCGTCGGCAGCCGGGAGCTCCGGCCAGACCTTGGTGTTGTGCTCCTCCTCGCTGAGCCGCAGTCGATGCAGCGTGAGCGTGTCCCCGCGCGCGAACGCCGTCAGGGCCAGTTGACCCAGGGCGGGCAGGGACGTGGCGCCGCCTGCGAGCGCCGGAGGCGGGGGTGGTTCGCCGCCGCAGGCCGCGAGGAGCGTGAGGGCGGGCAGCAGCACACGAAGACGCCGATGTGGGATCATTCCTTGAAGCTCTGGAAATAGGCCGCGCCGGGCCAGCCCGAAGGCCGACCCGGCGCGTGACGCGTCGAGCACGACAGAGGAGTGGCCGCGCTCAACCCGCGTTCGGATCCCCCCAGCGGGTCCAGGCCGCCATGTACCAGGGGGTGGTGGCGGCCGGATCGACCGCACCGATGTAGTCCACCGTCTCCAGGCCGCTGTTCGCGGGCGGGGCCGGGCAGCCCGTGGCCGCCGGACCGGTCGCCGCCGGACGGAAGTCCGGAGCGTCGCGATCGAACGGGTCCGCCAGGCCGGGGTCGGCAATCTGGTTGCCGGCGCCCGCGTTCCAGACCGTGGCCTGGAAGCCGTCGCTGTCCGTGGAGAGGTCGTTGGCGTTGCTGAACAGGATGCTGGAGCCGACGGTCAGACGACCGACGGTCTCGGGATTGTCGACATCCAGGCCGGCCGTGCCGAACCCGGTGACGATCGCGCACATGACGGTGCCGCCCGTGCCGCGCCGCAGGAGCATCCCGATCGTCGACTCACCGGCCGTGCCGCCCTGACCGCCCACGCCCTTCCCGACCAGCGTGACGTTCCAGACGTTCGGGTTGGTGAACGGCTGCGCGTCGAAGTCGTCCTCGTTGCCGTCCACCTCGAAGCCGGTGTCGGCGTCGTCGGGGTTCTGCAGCGCGATCCAGAACTGGCCGTTGCCGGACCACCCGGTCGAGTAGTCGAACGAATCGTCCGAGATGTCGGTGGCGATCAGGTGGGTCGCGTCGACCGTGCCGCCGAACCACTCGAAGCCGTCGTCGAGGCCGTCGTGCGTCTGCACATGGTGCAGCTCCGTGCCGCTGCCGACACCGTTCAGCGTCAGCGCGTTCAGCTCGTTCCCGAAGCTCACCTCGAAGCCCGCGTATTCGATCCGCACGTACTTGAAGACGCCCGAGTTGTCCGCCAGGTCGGTTCCGCCGTACTGGCCGGAGCTGCCCTCACCCACGCACTCGTCGGCCGGGAAGTTGCACTGCGACAGCCCGTTGATCACCACGCCGCCCCAGTCCCCGGCCACCCGCTGACCGGCGGGTCGCGAGCTGGTGAAGACGATGGGGTTGGTCTCGGTTCCTTCCGCGAAGATCTGCCCACCCGTCCGGACGATGAGCGCCGTGGGCTGCACGGCCGCGTCGCCCAGGAGCAGGGTGCCGGCGGGGATGCGCAGGATGCCGCCGTCCTCGACCGTGACGATGCCCTGCAGCGTGTAGGTCGTGTCCGCGGAGAGCTGACGCGTCCCCGAGATGGTGCCGTTCAGGATGGCCGTACGGTTCTCCGCGGGGACCGCGATCTCCGCCAGCGCGCTCGCCGGCGACGCACCATCCGCGTTCACGGCGATCACCTGGTACTGGTAGGTGTTGCCAGCCGCGACGCCCGTGTCGGTGTAGCTCGTGCCGGTCACGCTGGCGGCCACGTCTGCGAACGCGCCGCCGCCCACCTGCCGGCGCTGTACACGGTAGGAGGTGGCGCCGCTCGACGCGCTCCAGCTCACGGTCACGTCCGCTCCGGACAGCGTGGCCGTCACGCCGCCGGGGGCGGCGGGCGGCTGCGGATCCGGATCGGTGCCGCTGTCGTCGCAGGCGCCGATGGCCACGGCCGCCGCGAGCCCGAAGGCCAGGATCTTCATGCGTCTGATGCTGAACATTCCGAACGTCTCCTCCGTTACGGATGGACCCGTGCCCAGGGCCCGGTGGGGCCGCCCCGGAGCGGGGCGGCCAGGTGTTGCGAGCGGAAGCGACGCCGGTCCATGTGCAGACTCAGCTCCCCACCTTGATGGAGACCGAGAAGGTCCGTCCCGTGTCGTAGGACCGGACGGGGTCGCCGCCTTGCGTGAACAGCACTTGATTCCCGAGGAGACGTCCCGCCGACAGCTTGAACGACAGGTTGTCCCGGAGCCTCTGCTCGAAGACCACGTCCAACTGGCTGCGTCCTTCCTCGTAGATGTCGGGCGTCGCTTCGCGGTTGACCGCGTCGATCCTGCGGCCGAAGCGATTGAAGAGCACCGTCGCCGTGGTGTTGCTGCCTTCGTTGAAGTAGCTCAGGCCCGCGTTGACCACGTAGGGGGACTGCCCCTGCAGGGCGCGGTTGCGCTCCAGCACCGTGATCTCGGATGCGCCGGTGCCGGGCAGGTAGTAGCGGATCAGGCCGCCCGCATCCACGTCCGACTGCACCAGGGTGATGTTGGCGTTCGCGGTGAACGGCGTGAGCCCATCGGCGAAGATGGACAGCGGCGCGCGCAGCTCGATCTCGGTCCCGTAGTTCTGCGCGCTCGGCGCGTTCACCCAGGTCTTGATGAGCTCGGTGCTGGGAAGCACCTGCACCTCGATCGGGTTCGTGAAGTCCTTGTAGAAACCCGAGATCGCGATCAGGGCGCCCGGCTGGAAGAACCACTCCCAGCGCAGGTCGTAGTTCTGGATGCGGCTCACGTCCAGCTCCGGGTTCCCGACCACCAGGAATCCACCGGCGTAGTCCGCGAAGGAGAACGGCGCCAGCTCGCGGAGCTGGGGGCGGGCCAGCGTCTGCGACGCGCTGGCGCGGATGTTCATGGCCTCGCCGAGGTTCAGCGTCAGGTTGATCGCCGGAAGCACCTGCGTGCGCTCGAGGTCCGCCCCGGTCAACGGGGTCTGACCCGCCTGCGGGAAGAGGTCCGTCGGGTCCACCAGCTGGCGGGAACGCTCCACCCGGGCGCCGCCCACGAGGCGCAGCCGCGGCAGGATCTCCGCATCCATCATCACGTAGGCTGCGTCGATGTCCTCGGAGGCCGTGTAGTTGTCCGTCCGGAAGGTGGCTTCCTGGATCTCGAAGCCCGTCGGCGAGATGTACTGGGGCTGGAACAGCTCGTCCGGCTCCAGCGCGCGCACCTCGGAGTTGATGTCGGATCCCTGGGGCCGGAAGCGGAAGCGGCGGGAGTACGCGTCCCGGTCCTTCCGGTCCGCGCTGGCGCCCACCTGCAGCGTGGCGGGAAGGCCGCGCAGCGTGAAGGGCACCTTGAGGTTGGCACCGCCGCTCATGCCGTCGTCCACCATGTCCTGGTGGAAGACGCTGCCGCTCTGGATGAAGTCGTCCCAGAAGAACTGCCCGTTGAATTCGCGGTACAGCGACTCGCGGGTGTTGGGCTCGTAGCGCTCGGCGCGCGTGTAGCTGGCGCGCCAGTCGAAGCCCACGTTGCCGAGGCCGGAGAACTCGTGTTGCCCGCGCAGCTGACCGTTGGTCAGCGTCTGGGCCACGTACTGGATGCGCGTGTTCCGCTGGTCGGTGTTCGAATCCAGGTTGAACCCCTGGAGCGAACGGGCCGCGTCGTCGGTGAGCCGGTTGTAGACGCCGTTGATGGTCAGCCGGTGCGTGGGCGCCAGCTCGTAGGACGCGTTGACGAGCGCGCCCAGGGACACCGAGTGCGTCGTCACCTGTCCGGCGTAGTCCACCTCGGGGTCGCTGCCGCCCGACGCGCTGAACGCGCGCTCGACGAGATCGGTCTGGACGCCGTAGTCGCTCGACTGGTTGATGGAGGCCAGGAAGCCGAACGAGCGGTCGAAGAGCTCGAACTCGTCACCGAACGACAGCCCGAAGCTCTCGTTCACGGGAATCGACTGGTTCGACGGCCCCCAGGCACCGCTGAAGGCCTGTCCGAAAGCCTGGAGCTCGGCGGGCGTGAAGTTCGAGCGGTTGATGGGCCGGTCTCCGGGCAGGAGGGACGGCAGGTCGCGCGTGCCGTCGTCGAAGCCCAGGAAGTCGTAGCCGCCCCCGGCGTAGCCGAGGCCGTCCTGCAGGGACACGGCGGAGTTGTAGCCGGAAGAGGCGCTGACGTTGAAGATGCGGAACGCGGGGAAGTCCTTGGTGCGGAGCTGGACCAGCCCGCCCGCGTAGTCCCCCGGCTGGTCGGGCGAATAGCTCTTCGCCGTCACGATGCTCTCGAGCATGCTCGAGGGAATGACGTCCAGCGGGATGACCTTCTTGTCCGGCACCGGCGACGCCAGGGGCGCGCCGTTGAGCGTGGTCGAGCTGTAGCGCTCGCCGAGCCCGCGCACGTACGCGTATTTCCCGTCCACGACGGACAGCCCGGGCACGCGCCGTAGCGCGGCCGCCGCGTCTCCGTCCGGAGAGCGGGCGATCTGGTCGGCGCCGATGGCGTCCACGACGACCGGCGCCTTCTGGCGCTCGGTGATCAGGGCGACGGTGTTGCCGCGCTCCGCCTCGGCCGTGACCACCAGCGCGTCGAGCGCGATCGCCTCGGGCTCGAGCGAGACGTCCAGGGTGACGGTCTGACCGGTCTGGACCTGGACGCCGGTCACGGTCTTGGACGCGAATCCGAGCAGATCCACCCGGAGCTCGACCGTTCCGGCCGGAACGGATCGCAACACGAACCGCCCATCCAACGACGAAAGCGTGCCTACCCCCGTGTCCGGGATGTAGACCTGTGCGTTGGAGAGTGGCTCTCCATTCTGCGCGCTTACCACGCGCCCTACGATCCGTCCGTCGCTCGTGGCCTGGGCGCCTGCTGCCGCGCCCGAGGTCAGGATCAGGAACGCCGCCACCAGGGTGGAGCGTCCGACGGACCGGAGGAAATCGACCAACGCGTGCATATGCGCTGTCTCCTCTGCGAGTTCCCATGGGTCCGGTGAGCCGACCATTCGACTCGGATGGAACGCTACCGGGCGGGAGTAACAGGGCACGCGCGGGAGTGTGACGGATTGGTAAAGGAGGCAAGTCGTTGATACAGAACAGCTTGGAGAACGTGGACCTCAGGCGCGGGCCTACGGCCCGTTACGGGCCGCAGGGCTCGGTGACGGACCGAGGCCGGAGACGTCCCCGGGGCCACGGGGATGCGCGGCCCGTCTGGAGCGATTCGCTCCGACCCGGTGGCCGGATCCGGCGCAGCGCGGCCGCAACAGGGGTTTGGAGCGCGCGCGCGAGCGAGCAGGCCGTCCTCTGGCATGGCCGCTGCACCCTGACTCCCCAGCGCGCGGCGACGCCGCGCACCCGAGACCGTCAAGGAGTGGGTATGCGATATCGGACCTTCGCAGGTCGGGCTACGATCCTGGTGTTCCTGGCCTCCACCGCCGCCTCGTGCGCGTCGCTCCGCGAGGAGACGCAGGCCGAGGAAGGCGCTGCCGTCGGAGCGGCCACCGGCGCAGTGGTGGGAGCCGTGATCGGCTCCCGGAGCGGCTCGACCGCCAAGGGCGCGATCCTGGGCGCCGTGGTGGGAGGCACCGCCGGCGCCATCATCGGCAGCCGGATGGACGAACAGGCGGACGACCTCGAGGACGAGCTGGAGGGGGCGACCGTCGAGCGCGTGGGCGAGGGCATCCAGGTCACCTTCGAGTCGGGGATCCTCTTCGGATTCGATTCGGATCGCCTCCTGGCGGACGCGGAAACGAACCTGACGGAGCTCGCCAGCTCGTTGGAGGAGTATCCCGGCACCAACCTGCTGATCGTCGGCCACACCGACGCGACGGGCAGCGACCGCTACAACCAGGGGCTGTCGGAGCGGCGGGCCCAGGCCGCTGCGCGTTTCCTCTCCGCCCGCGGCGTCGACGCAGACCGGATCGAGCAGCGCGGCCTGGGCGAGACGGAGCCTGTCGCGAGCAACGAGACGGAGGACGGTCGCGCCCTCAACCGCCGCGTCGAGGTGGCCATCTTCGCCAGCGATTCCCTGCAGGCCGCCGCCCGCCGCCGGGCGGGCAGTGGGTCCTGACCCGGCACCGACGCGCCAGGGCATCCCGCGGCGCCTCTCCTCCGGGAGGGGCGCCGCGGTCGTTCTCGGATCCGCGGAGGGCCCGGCGGTCGTTCCTCCGGAGGCCGCGCCGTAGATTGCGCCCTGTCCGAGCCCGGAAGCCCCTGATCCCCCTCCCACGCGGAGCGCATACGTGAAGCCACCCCTGCGGTCCTTGCGGGTCGCGGCGCTGCTCTGGGTCGCCTGCGCGGCGCCGCCGGCGTCCGCACAGATCCTCGAACCGGCCACCCCCGCCAGCGTCGGCATCTCCGAGGCCCGCTTGGAGCGCTGGGACCGGCTCGCGCGAGCCTACGTGGACTCGAGCCGCATCGCCGGAGTGGTCAGCCTGGTCGCCCGGGACGGCAAGCTCGTCCATCTGCGGGCGTACGGCTCCCTCGACGTGGAGGAGGGCCGGCCGATGCGTACCGACGCGCTGTTCCGCATCGCCTCCATGACCAAGGCCGTCACCAGCGTCGCCGCCATGATGCTCGTGGAGGAGGGTCGACTGGCCCTCGACGAGCCGGTGTCCCGGTACATCCCGGCGTTCGCGGCCTCGCGGGTGGCCGTACCCGACAGCACACGCTTCGGAGGCCTCCTGTTCTCCGAGCGGGCACCCTCGCGTGAGATCACCGTCCGCGACCTCCTCACCCACACCTCCGGCATCTCCTACGGCGGAGGCCGGCTGGCCCAACGCTATCAGGAGGCGGGCGTCTACCTCTGGTACTTCGCGGACAAGCCGGAGCCGATCGGCACCACCATGGAGCGGCTGGCCACGCTGCCCTTCGAAGCGCACCCGGGGAGCGCGTGGGTCTACGGCTTCTCGACCGACGTCCTCGGCCGCGTGGTCGAGGTGGCGTCGGGGCTGCCGCTCGACCGCTTCTTCCGCGAGCGCATCTTCGAGCCGCTCGGCATGCGGGACACGCACTTCTATCCGCCCGCCTCCAAGGCGGACCGCATGGCGACCGTCTACTCCGCCAACGCGGCGGGGCAGATCCATCGCGCCGCCGACGAGGGCATGGGTCAGGGCGACTATCTGACCGGTCCACGCCAGAGCTTCTCCGGCGGCGCCGGCCTCGTCAGCACCGCGCAGGACTATGCGCGCTTCCTCCAGGCCCTCCTCGATGGGGGTCGGCTCGGCGATGCGCGCATCCTGGCCCCGGCAACCGTGGACCTGATGACCGTCAATCACGTGGACACCCTCTACCGGCAGCCCGGGCGTGGCTTCGGCCTGGGCTTCGAGATCCTGGAGGACCCGGGGGCCGCGGGTCTCTACGGCTCGCCCGGGACGTTCGGGTGGGGCAGCGCCTACTACTCGACCTACTGGGTCGATCCCCAGGAGCGGCTGGTGGGCATCTTCCTCGCCCAGCTCGTCCCGGCCGGCGGACTCGATCTCCAGCCGAAGTTCCGCACGCTGGTCTATCAGGCGATCACCGGACCGGTCCCGTAGGTCCACCTGACGGATCGACCCGTCGCGGGTCTGCTTCGCCGGGCCTCTGTCCGTCGGGGAACCGCGGAGGGCGGACCGGCGCGTTCGGGCCGGACCCGCGCCGGTGCGATCCCCGGACCGACGCGAGGGGCGATCCCCGCCGGTCGGCGGTTTGAGCGGCGCCCCCCTGCGGCGTTAGCGTGGTGGGGAGCGCATGGCTCCCAGGTCGCTCCGGCGGAGGCGCGGTGGGGTTCTTCGATCAGTTGAAGCAGCGACGGATCTTCCAGATCGTGGCGTCCTACGCCGCCGCGGGCTGGGTCGTCGTGAGCGTGATCGACCAGTTCGTCGATCGCGAGATCGTGCCGGCCGCCGCCTACAACGTGACGCTCGCCTGGTATCTGGCCGGGCTGCTCATCGCGCTGGTGGTGGGGTGGTACCACGGGGAGAGGGGCCGTCAGCGCGTCTCCCGCGACGAGATGGCCCTGCTCGGGCTGTGCGTGCTCGTGGGCGTGGGGCTCACCGTTCTGCTCCGCACCCCGTCCGCGGCCGCGGCCGGCCGGGAGGTCGGTGTGCTGGAAGCCGGCACGCCCGGGCTGGACCCGCATCGCCTCGCGGTCCTCTACCTGGACGACGTCTCCCCGGATCGCTCCCTCGAGCACGTGGCGGACGGGCTCACCGAGACGTTGATCGACGAGCTGGCGGCCGTCCCGGCCCTCAATGTGGTGAGCAAGAACGGCGCGCTCCAGTTCAAGCTCCTCGAGCTGCCGCGGGATTCTGTGGCCCGCTCGGTGGGCGCGGGCACCATCGTGACCGGTTCCGTGGAGAACGCTCCCGCTGGACGGATCCGCGTGAACGTGGCGCTGTCGGACGGCGCCAGTGGCACCGAGTTCCGGCGCGGATCGTTCGAGCGCGCCGGCGACGACCTGCTCGCGCTCCAGTCGGACCTGGGCGCCGAGGTGGCGCGTATGCTCCGGGAGTGGTTGGGTGAGGAGATCGCGCTGCGGATGGATGCCGCCGAGACCCGCAACGTGGCGGCCTGGGCCCAGGTCCAGCGTGGGGAGCAGGCCCGGAAGGACTTCGAGCTGCGCCTGGTCCAGGACGACCTGGACGGGGCGCTCGCCCGTTGGCAACGGGCGGACTCCTTCTTCGTCGCGGCCAGCGCGCTGGAGCCGCGCTGGTCCCGACCGCAGGTGCAGCGGGCCGAGCTGGCGGTGCGCATGGCGCAACTCACCGCGGGAGACCTGGACGAAGCTGCCGCGTGGATCGAGCGGGGACTCGAGGATGCCGAGCGCGCCCTGACGCTCGACGCCGCCAACGGACGCGCGCTCGAGCACCGCGGCACGCTCCGCTACCTGCGCTGGCGTCTGGGGCTGGAGCCCGAACCCGCCGCCGCCGAGGCATTGCTGGCCTCCGCGGAGCAGGACCTGACCCGGGCGACCACGCTGGATTCCAACCTGGCCAACGCGTGGAATCTGCTGTCCATCATCCGCTCCCAGCAGAACGACATCGTCGGAGCCAAGGTCAACGCCCTGCGGGCGTATGAGGAGGACGCGTTTCTGCGCTCCGCGCAGGACGTGCTGTGGCGGCTCTACGCGACCTCGTACGACCTGGAGCAGTTCGACGATGCGGTCGCCTCCTGCGACGAGGGCCGCCGTCGCTTTCCGGCGGCGGCGGAGTTCGTCGAGTGCCGGCTCTGGCTGCTGGCAGCGGGCGCCGTACCGGCGGATGCTTCGCGCGCCTGGGCGCTGGCGGACACGCTCGTGGCGCTGAGCCCGCCGCACCTGCGCGAATGGAACCGCGTCATCGGACAGATCACGGTGGCCGGAACGCTGGCCCGGGCCCAGTTGCCCGACAGCGCGGACGCGGTGCTGAGGGCCAGCCGGGCCGGGCCCGACGTCGATCCGACGCGGGAGTTGCTGGCGTTCGAGGCCGTGGTGCGGGTCCAGATGGGCCAACGCGCCGAAGCCGTGGACCTCCTGCGCAGCTACCTCGAGGCCAGCCCGGAGCACCGGGAGGGATGGCGCTGGACCAATCACTGGTGGTGGAAGGACCTCCAGGACGATCCCGGATTCCAGCGGCTGCTGACCGCGTCCTGAGCCCGGCCGCGGGGCGCGGGGAGCGACCCGCCGTCTAGCGCCAGGAGAGCGTCCGTTCCCCGGCGGGTCGCCACTGCACCGCGAGGCGCGCCCGCGTCTCACGCCCGGAGGCCGACGCGATCACGCACCGGCGCAACGACTGTCTCGTCGCCGCAACGTTTGCGAAGTCGAACCCGCCCATGCTATCGGTCCCCGCACATGCAGGCTCCCCGTCCCCCCCGGAGGGCTCTCCCCCATGAGGCACCCCCGTCGCATCGCCGTGGCCGCCGTGTTGTTGCTGGTCGGCTGCGAACCCCAGGCATTTCCATCCGCGCCCGAGTCCGCGACCGACCGCGCCGATGATTTCGTCGTCGGCATCCAGGCCGCACCCGGCGCGTTCAGCTTCGCGCCGCCCCTGGCGCCCTTGGTGGTCAACGGACCGTTCGACGCGGGCCTGGCTCCACGGATCGAGATCTGTTCGGACATGTCGTCGCCGTGCAACTCGGTGTTCGCGTCGTTCACGACGCAGACCTCCCCTGCCGTACAGCTCTTCCCGAACGAGCAGCTGTACGGGGTGCGGTGGAACACGGCCGCCCTCGCCCCCACACCGGGAGTGATCTACCGCATCCGCGCGCTGGTCGGCCCGCTGGAGCTCGGCGCCGTGGACGTCGCGTTCCAGACCACCGGCAACGGCTCGGGCGGTGGGATCGTGCCCAACGTGACCACCCTGCCGGCCGGCGGGGTCGTCCCCCTGCTCTTCCGCGTCGAGGACGGCGCGCTCCCGGCGGCCCAGGGCTGCCTGATCGATCCGTCCGTGCTCGACTGCGACGTCATCCAGGTGCCGGTCGGCCAGGGCGGCGTGGTGCAGGTGGGCAATCCCACCACCCAGGAGTTCGCAGGCGAGGTCGCAATCGCGGCCAACGACGCGGTCGTCCCGAACGGCGATCCCCACTTCGTGCTGAGCCTCGAGCACATCGCGCCGCCCCCGGGCCTGCAGCTGTCCACGCCCTGGGTGCCCTTCTTCGTGCGCGCCACCGCGCGCGACGCCGACGGGAACGCCGTCACGTTCCTGTCCGGCGCGGATATGGTGCTCTGCCAGCCGGAGACGCTGGAAGACCCGCAAAGCCCGATCTTCCTGCCGCACGCGCTACATCAGTACCTGCAGATCGTACGGGTGAGCGGCGGCCAGGCGTTCCCCCTCGTGACCACACCGGGCGCGCCGCAGTGCGCGGGCCCCGGCTCGGCCCCGTCCACGCGCAGCGGACCGCTTTCGGTGGCGGCGCGCGTGTCGCGCGGCGTGGCTCGGCTGGCGGGCCTGTTCCGTCCGGAGCCGCTGCGCGCGCTGCACGGGGGCCTCAACACGCGCGGGATCGGCGGCTTCAGCGACTTCGGCTCCACGCTGCCGGTCGACGCGGCGGCCAGCTCCGCCACCGTGCCCGCGGGCACGTCCGGGCAGACGACGGTGATCCACCTGCAGACGGCGGTGGCGCCCGGCGTGGCCCATCCGACCGGGGGCGGCGTCGTGG
This sequence comes from Gemmatimonadota bacterium, assembly GCA_041390125.1. Classification (NCBI taxonomy): domain Bacteria; kingdom Pseudomonadati; phylum Gemmatimonadota; species Gemmatimonadota bacterium. Next base: position 81,907 of record JAWKQN010000015.1, read on the forward strand.
CCGGCAGCGTGACGGGGACGAACGCCGGAGCCCCCGTGACGGTCGTGGACCATCAGGACGGCACCTATACGCTGAGCTACACACCGGCCCTCCCCGGTGCGGATGCGGTCGCGATCACGATCGACGGGGTGCCGATCGGCGGGAGCCCGTACAGCAGCGGTGTGTCCCCGAGCGGCTGGGGCTCGCCCGTGATCGACGGCGTGCGCGCCGCCGGGGAGTGGGATCAGGCGCAACAGCTCCCGATCTTCGCTGGCCCGTGGGCCGGCAGCACGCTGTGGATGTTGAACGATGCCGGCACGCTCTACCTCGGTGTCGAGGTCGTCGACGGCTCCCCGTCGGACTTCGACGTGGTGCGCGTCCGCTTCGACAACGACGGCAACGGCGTCACCGACCTCGGGGACGACGACCTGCGCCTGGATCCGCGCCGCTTCCGCGACGGCCACTTCGAGCGGTTCTGGGGTCGCATCGACGGACAGCAGGACGGCACCGGCGCCGTGGGCTCGGCCGGCGGGCGGACGTTCTACGAGATGGCCCATCCCCTCGCCAGCGGTGACGCCGAGGACGCGGCCTGGTCGGCGGGCTCCATGGTCCCGCTGTGCGTGCTCTTCCTCGAGTTCGAGCAGACCTCCGCGGAGCGTCAGTTCCCGGCGGGGTGCGCAGCGGATCCGCTCGATCAGAGCGGGTTCGTCCGGCTCGGGGTGGCCGCGCCACCGGCCTGAGCCGGGCGCGGCGCCCGCAGGAACCCGGCCGGTCGTTCGTCCGCAGCAGCGGACGGGCGGCCGGCCGCGGTGCTACCAGGGGATCTCGTGCTCATCCCGGAAGAACCGCCCCGTGGGACCGCCGCGGGGGAGCGTCGCCAGGCGGACGATCCCTCGGGCCCCTTCCGCGGGCGTGCGCGGCGCCTCCGCGCCGCCCATGTCCGTGGCGACCCATCCCGGACAGACGGCGTTGACCAGCACGTCGGTCCCCTCGCCGATCTGTTCCGCGAGCTTCACCGTCAGCGCGTTGAGCGCGGCCTTGGATACACAGTAGGCCGCCGGCCCGTACAGCCCCTCGCCGAAGGAGCCCGAGCCCGACGAGACGTTGACGATGCGGCCGTGATCCCGCTCCAGCATCGCCGGCAGGAACGCCTGGCAGAGCAGAAGCGGACCGGTGACGTTCGTCCGGAGCGTGCGCTCCCAGGCGTCGAGCGGTTGCTCGAGCAAGGCGTCGCGCGGATAGATCGCCGCGTTGTTCACCAACACGTCCACGTCGACGCCCTCCGAGCGCAGACGCTCCCGGGACGCCGTGACGGACGCCGGATCGGTGACGTCGAGAACCTGCGTGAGAAGCGGTCCGTGGGCCTCGAGGTGACCGGCGGCTCGTTCGGCCGCTGCGGGGTCGCGCGCGGTCAGCACCACCCGATGTCCGCGCTCCAGCAGCTGACGACAGATCTCCACACCGATGCCGCGATTGCCGCCGGTGACGAGTGCAGTGGGGATCACGGGCGAGGCCTCCGGGTCAGGGTCCGTGGAGGTCGGGGTCCTCTCCGTTGCGGCCGCGGGCGATCGCTCAGCGGCTCTGTTGAAGGTAACGGATGATGGATGCGCGGGTGGCCTCGTCGGCGATCCCCGTGAACTGCATGGTGGTTCCAGGCACCATCGCGGCCGGGTCCTTCAGGAACTGGCTCAGCCGCTCTGCCGTCCATTCCCCGCGCTGGACGCTGAGGGCGTCCGAGTAGACATAGCCCGGCACCGACGCCACGTCCCGGCCGTACACGTCCTGCAGCGGAGGCGCCGTACCGACCTCCTCGCCGGTCCAGGTGTGGCAGGAGAAGCAGTCCGTCAGCAGCTCACGCGACGCGTCCATCCGGCGCGGGGTGATCACCACCAGGCTTTCCTCGTCCGTCCACAGCACGATGCGGCCGTCGGGCGTCTGCAGGAGATCGCGCACCCGCAGACCGATGGAGATGGGCTCGTAGAACGCCACGCGCTCGCCGCGCACGCGCACCCGGTAGAGCGAGCGGGCGCGCAGCGATGCCACCAGGAGGTCGCCCTTCCATTCGGGCAGTCCCTCGCTGTCCAGCACGATCAGGTTGGAGATGCCGATCGAGGGAACCCAGGCGTGCGCCGGCTCGATGGGCGGCGAGCCCACGTCCACGTCCGAGTAGTCCGGATAGAAGGACGTCACGTACTCGACGCCGTGCGTGCGCACGGGCCAGCCGAAGTTGCCTCCTTCCACCAGCAGGTTGAGCTCGTCCCCCCCCTTCGGGCCGTGCTCGGTCGACCAGATCCGACCCTGCGCATCGCGCGCCAGACCCTGCGCGTTGCGATGTCCCGTGGAATACACCTCGATGTCGCCGGTCTGCAGATCGATGCGCAGCGTGCGGCCCAGGTCCGAGCCCGGCTCCTGCGACAGCATCGGGTGCGACGGATTCCCCACCGTGAACAGGATGCGCCCCTCGCCGAGCGGCAGGATGCGGCCACCGGTCATGAGGAAGTTCCACGGATCGCCGTTTTCGCCGAAGCGCGAGCAGGGCCGCGCCTCGTGCAGCACCCGCCAGCGGGCCCCGGGCAGCGGCGTCGGGTCGGCCAGGCCGCGGACGTCGAGCGCCGACAGGCGGACGGTGCGACACCGCTCCTGGAGGTTCCACCAGAAGTGGGACATGAGGAGAACCGTTCCCTGCGCCGTGGGCACCACGTCGATGTCGTTGACGCGCATGCGGCGCGGCGCCACCTCCGGTTCCGTCTCCGGAATGAACTCGCCGAAGTCGATCGGCGGCGCCTCGAGCGCCACCGTGGTCAGGCCACCGTCGGGACCGAGCCCGGCCCGGTAGAGCTGGCCGTACCCGTTGCTGATGAGGAAGCCTCCCTCCACGGCCGCGAGGCCACCCCCACCCATGATGGAGTGCTGCGTCACCCCTTCGTGGAACAGGGCGTCCAGGACGTACTCGTTGGTGAAGAGCGGACGCGGCCGGGGCGGATCCGGGTCCTTGAGCGAGACCGCACCCAGCCCGACCACCACCCCCGCCAGCGCGACACCGGACACGGCGGTGGCCCAGCGACTGCGCAGGGCACCCACCAGCACGGGGAAGAGGACGAAGAACGCCGTCAGCGCCGCCGAGGCCACCAGGATCGTGCGGAAGAACTCGCGACGCTCCAGCAGGAGCAGGAGGAAGGCCCCGGACAGGGCGACCCCGAGGACCGCGACGGCGGGCAGGGCCCGGACGGTCCCGCCGCGAAGCGAGATCAGGGCGATGACCACGACCGCGATGCCGTAGGCGCCGACCTGCAGCCACACCTGATGCGCCGGATCCGCAGGTGCCGACCAGGGCGTCGTCGACAACCACCAGCGCAGCGGGGCCAGGAGGACCACGGCCAGGCCGAGCATCTGCCACAACAGCCAACGCGAAAGCCTGGATCCCTTCATGCGCTCCTCGGAACCGTGGACGGGATGCCCCTCTCCTGGGCGGCAGAGCCCGCGTCCGGCGGACACCCGGTCCGCGGGACGCTGCGGTCCGGTGCAGGCTCCATGCCTCCGGGGCGGCACCCCGAAATCCGACGCCGATGGTACCGTATCGCCCGGAGGGCACACCCGGAACCCGGCGCGCCGGCCCGGGGTCCCTGTGCCCAGCGCGCCGGTCCTCCGGCTGCCGGCTTCCCACGAGTGAGGAGTACAGAATGGTTCGGATCCCCGCCACGATGCTCGCCGCGGGCCTCCTGCTGTCCGCGGCTCCGCTCGCCGCCCAGGACGTCGTCCGGTCTTCCCTCCACGACTACCGCGTCGTGACCGTCGCCGACGGCCTGGTCATCCCCTGGTCGATGGCCTTCCTGCCCGGAGGCGACCTCCTGGTGACGGAGCGGCCCGGACGGCTGCGCATCATCCGCGACGGCCGCCTGCTGCCCGATCCGGTGCCCGGGGTGCCGGAGGTCGTGGCGCAGGGCCAGGGCGGGTTGCTGGACGTGATGCCGCATCCCGACTTCGCGTCCAACCGGCTGCTCTACCTGAGCTACTCCAAGCCCAAGGCCGACCGGGAGCGGGGCACCACGGCCGTCCTGCGCGGACGGTTCGAGAACGATCGCCTGTCGGACGTGGAGGAGATCTTCGAGGCCGAGTCGCGTGGCAACGGCCACTACGGCTCGCGGCTCGCCTTCGACGGCAACGGCCATCTGTTCATCACCGTGGGCGACCGTCAGGCACCGCCGTCCGGGGACCTGGAAGGGCATCCGGCGCAGGATGTGACCAACCACCACGGCACCGTCAACCGCATCCATGACGACGGCCGCGTGCCGCAGGACAACCCCCTCGTCAACCGGACCGGCGCGCAGCCCACGATCTGGAGCTGGGGGCACCGCAATCCGCAGGCCCTGGTCTACGACCCGACCACCGGGAACCTGTGGGCCACGGAGCACGGCCCCCAGGGCGGCGACGAGCTGAACCTGATCCGCCGCGGGAGCAACTACGGCTGGCCCGTCGTGGGCTACGGCGTGAACTATCGCTCGGGATCCGCGATCCACGAGGGGACCATGCGCGAAGGCATGGAGAACCCGGCGCACGTGTGGGTGCCCTCGATCGGCACGTCCGGCATGATGCTGTACACGGGAGACGCGTTCCCGGAGTGGCGCGGAGACCTCTTCGCGGGTGGGCTGTCGGGGCAGAAGATCGTCCGGCTCGAGCTGGACGGCACCACCGTGCGCGATGCGGAGACGCTGCTGCTCGGACGCGGGCGCGTGCGCGATGTCCGCCAGGGGCCCGACGGCTTCATCTACGTGGCCATCGAGGACGAGGACGACAACCCGTCCCCGATCCTGCGACTGGAGCCGGTCGCCCGTCGCTGACGCCGACCCGTCACGTCGAAGGAAAGGGGCGTCGGAGCGGTAGGCTCCGGCGCCCCTCGTTCGTCCGCGGAGCGCTCGTGTGCAGAGCGCCCCGCCCGAGCTGCCGTTTCCGGGTCAGGTGCTCTGCAGCGTGGCCGCGCGCTCCTGCTCCTCCGGCGTGAGCACGACCTTCAGCACGCCGATCAGCGAGGGCCCCGGCAACCAGAAGGTCGCGCCCTGCCGCACGGCGGAGCGCTCCACCACGCCGCCGAAGCCGATGAAGTCGAACCCCGCCTTCTTGACCTCGAGGTCGGTCACGCCGTCCCCCACGACGACGACCGAGCCGTGCGCGCGCGCGATCTCCGCACAGACCTCCGCCTTGCCGCCGTTGCGCGTGAGCGGCGAGTCCACGTCGAAGCCGGTGTACTGCCCGTGCTCGTCGTGGTGCAGCTCCACGGCATAGACGTCCTCCTCCGGCACACCCAGCTGGGTGGCGAAGCCCACGACCGACTGACGGATGCCGCCGCTGACCACGCACACCCGCTTGCCCAGCCCGCGCAGCGTATTGATCGCCGAAGCGGCGCCGGGCACCAGCCGACGGCGGTACAGGTCCCCCAGCAGGCGCAGCGCGGTACGACTGGGACGGATGCGCTCCAGCCGCAGGCCGTAGATCTCCTGCAGCTTGATCTTTCCCTCCATGGCCTGGGTCGTCAGCTGCGCCAGCTCGTTGCTCAGGCCGGCCCGGCGGGCGAGCTGGTCGATCCCCTCGATCGCGGACAGCGTGCTGTCGCAGTCGAAGACGATGACATCGAAGGGCGGTCCCTTCTTCAGGGGCCGATCGGAGTTTGCCATGCGAGTCCTTCCAGGATGAACCGGGCGCCCGGGCGTGACAGCGGCGGGGGCAGCCCCCGGGGTCGGGGGAGGAGCACGGTAGGGGACGGGTCCCGGCCGGGCAAGAACGGGAGGGCCGGATGCGGGGCCGCGCTGCGGGCCCGCTACCGGACGGACAGGGAGGCCCGGCCGAAGACGCGCCCGTTCTGGGTGTGCAGCACCACCTCGTAGCGACCGGGCTCGACCCGGCCGGACGGGGCCCGGTACCCGTCCCAGACCCGGAAGCTGCCCTCGTGCGCCAGGATGTCCACCGTGCGGGAGCTCTTGAGCGCCTGGCCGTCGCGTGTCCAGTCGAGGGAGACCCGGCTGGGCACGACGGCGGGGGCGAACACGTGCACCAGCACGACCAGTCGCTCTCCGATCTCGGCGGTCGAAGCGGCGGACGCGAGCGTGTCCGCGAGCTGGAGCGTCTCCGGATCGATGTCGCTCGCGAAGGTGACGCTCTCCATCCGGAGCGGGACGGGCGGCACCACGGAAGGCAGGCCGACGGCGATCCCGAGGATCGCCGCGGCCGAGAGCGCGATGCGCAGGCCCGTCCCGCGTGAGCGCACACCCGCCTGGAGCGCGAGTGGCACCGCGCTCCCGACCGCGAGGACGGCCGACAGCGGGGTGCCCAGCCGGGGCGGCAGGCTGAAGAAGAAGGGCAGCAGCAGATTCAGCGCCGCGAACGAGACGGAGGCGAAGAACAGCATGCCGAACACCACCCGCGTGCGCAGCCAGCGGTCGAAGACCAGGTCCAGGCAGGAGAAGAGGGCCAGACCGCCCAGCAGCACGAGGAACAGCACGTTGGGCGAGCGCAGGACGGTCGAATAGGCGTAGAACGGCAGGAGGAAGAACAGCGTCTCCTGGTAGAGCGTGCGCGTCAGGTAGGAGGTCAGCTCCTGCTTGAGACCGGGCGTGTAGGGCTGCAGCTCCTCGGCCCGCTCGCCCGCCTGACGGCCGAAGAAGAGCGTCGATGCCCAGGTGACCCCGAGGAACACCACCACCCAGGGCACGAACGCGTAGCGCTCGCGCGCCAGCAGCACGACCGCGATGCCCGTGGCCAGGGCCCACACGGAATGAAGCGCCCAGAAGAGGGTGCGATGCCGCTGCCAGAAGGCGCCGGAGCGCTCGCGGAACGTACGGGGCGCGGCCGGCGGACGTGGCGCCGCGGGCGCGGTGGCTCCGGGGGGCGGCGCGGCCGACGACGGCGGCGGACGTTCCGGGGCCGGCCCGGTCATGGCGTCGCTCATGGCGACGAAGCTAGCAGGTCGGAGAAGTCGTCGGAGCGCTCGGTCCCGGGCTCATGGGTCGCCCCCGGCGGTGGTGCGGACCGCGGCTCGACGGGTCACCTTCGCGCGGGTGCGGACCGCGGCTCGATGGGTCCCCTTCGCGCGGGTGCGGACCGCGGCTCGACGGGTCCCCTTCGCGCGGGTGCGGACCGCGGCTCCCCGCCCTTGCGGCCCAGCGTGGGTCGCCTCATTTTCGGTTTTTGTTCGGTCACGTTCCCGGAGCCGTCCATGGATCTCGACTACAAGCCCGAAGGCTACACCAGCGTCGCCCCCTATCTGATCGTGCGGGACGCGCGCCGCACGCTCGACTTCCTGCGCACGGTCTTCGACGCGCGCGAGCTCCGGGCCTATCCCACGCCGGAAGGGACGCTGATGCACGCGGAGGTCCGCATCGACGACACCGTCGTGATGCTGGCGGACGCGGCCCCGAGCTGGCCCATGGTGCCCGCGCACGTGCACGTCTACGTGGACGACGTGGACGACGTGTACCGCCGCGCCGTCGCGGCGGGAGCGGAAGCCGTGCAGGAGCCCGTGCAGAAGGGGGACGAGGATCGCCGCGGCGGCGTCAAGGACGCCGGCGGCACCACGTGGTGGATCGCCACCCGGGTCGGATAGGAGCGCCCGTGGCCCGGCATCCCCGTGTGGAGAACCACATCCGCACGTTCGAGCTGACGCCCGGCACGGACGTGAACTGGAACCAGATCAACGCGCTGCTCAAGCGCATGGGCTCCGAGGGCTGGCAGGTCACCGGCTTCCAGTTCAGCCGGCAGCGTGTGGCCATCGCGTTCTCGCGTCCCGCGCTGGACTGAGCGGGTGCACGCGGGAGGAGGGGCGCAGGCGCGCCCCTCGTTCAGCGACCCGTGCCTTCGATCACCGGAGCGGGATCGAGCGCACCCTCGACCGCCGGCAGCCCCTCCACGTGCACGCGCAGGAGCGGCGGCTGCTCGCCGTCGGCCGCCTGGACCACGGCCACGAACGCGTGCGGTCGGGGATCGTCGCCGACCGTCGCCACGCCGGTGAAGGACGCCCAGCCCGGAGCCGTCTGCAGTCGGCCGAGGCGCTGGGCCACGACCGCGACACCGTCCGTCGGGTGCGCGAGACGGAAGGTCCCCTCCGCCTGCCGCTCCGTGGAGCCCTGGCGCACGTCCACCGCCGCCTCCAGCGGACCCGCTCCGGTGGCGCGGACCGCGCGGTCGCGGTCGCTGCTCATGGGCCGGCTGGGCATGCCCGGTCCGCGACGGAGCGCGCGACCTCCGCGGGCGCCGGTGGGGTCGCCGTCGCGCAGCGCGACCGCTCCCCCCACCACCACGTGCACGATGCCCTCCGAGCGCAGCGCGGGGTCGGTCCACGTGGCCCGGTCGATCACCGCGGCGCTGTCGAAGACGACGACGTCGGCCGCCATGCCCTCGGCCAGGAAGCCGCGGTCCACCGCACCCAGGAGGGTGGCCGGCAGGCCGGTCATCTTGCGCACGGCGTCCTCCCACGTCAGCGCGCCGGTCTCGCGCACGTAGTGACCGAGCACGCGCGGGAAGCTGCCCCAGTAGCGCGGGTGGCCCACCCGCCCGGTCGCGGCGCCACAGTCGCAGGCCACGGCGGTGGTGGGATGGCGCAGGATCTCCACCAGGTCGCTCTCCAGCCCGAAGCGCAGGATGGCACCGACCCGGGTCTCGCGTTCGAGCACCCGCACGACGGCCTCACCACCGGACTCCACCCCCAGATCGCGCATGATGTCGACGAGCTCCTGGTTGCTCGCCGGCAGATATACGCCGGCCGGACCGCCGAAGCGGGCGGCCATGGCCTCGTCGGCCTCGCGCACGATGCGGGCCCGCTGGGCGGGATCCGCGAAGCGCGCCAGCATGGCCTCCACGCCTCCGGCCTGGGCCCATCCCGGGATGATGAGCGCGGCCAGCGAGGTCTGACCCGCCAGGTAGGGGTAGGCGTCCGCCGCGGCATAGGTGCCGTCCGCGGTGGTACGTGTCATGGCGTGCAGGATCTCACCGGCACCGCCCTGCTCGAGTCCCTGCACCTTCATGTGCGTGACGACCGGGTTCAGCCCTGTCCGCTCCCCGATCGTGAGCGTCTCGCCGATGCCTACACGTGAGCTGAAGTTGGACTCGGGCGTCAGGCGATCGTGGTTCGTGAAGTGGACGCGCGCCGGACCCGCCGGCTCCAGGATCCGCACCACCTCCTCGGTGCGCGCGAAGTAGGCCGGCTTGTAGTCCAGCCCGGCCGACACGCCCCAGGCGCCTTCCTCCAGGCCGCGCAGGACCGCCGCGCGCATCGCCTCGACGTCCGTCGGGGTGGGACGCCGGTCCTCCGTGCCGACCACGCGCGCCCAGATGCTGTTGAACGGCACCTCGGCTCCGACATGCACGGCCAGTCCGGCGCGCTCCAGGGAGTCGAGCTGGGCGGCCACCTCCGTCGGCCCACCTCCGTCCGGGTTCAGCACCTCCATGGTCACGCCCTGCGTGAGCATGTTCACCGCGGTGGGCAGCGCCTCGCGCTCGGCGTGACTGTGCAGGTTGATGAAGCCGGGCGCCACGAAACGACCGGTGGCATCGATCTCCTCCACGCCGCGGGCCCCGGAGAGCGCACCGAGCGCCACGATGCGATCGCCCACGATGCCGACGTCCGCGGAGAAGCGCGGCAGACCACTCCCGTCCAGCACGGTGCCGCCGCGGATCACGAGATCGTACGACGCCTCGCTGGGCGGGGCCTCGGCGCACGCGGTCAGGGCGGCCACTCCCACGAGGACGGTCGCGAGACGGGTCGGGCGCATGGGACCTCGGGGCTCGGGGTGGCCGCCGCGCAGTCGGACGCACCGCAGCGGCGCATGGACGCACCCTAGTGGGTGGGCCCGCCGGACGAAAGCAGGCGCCCCTTGCCCCGACCCGCGCGGAACGGCACCGTCCCGGGCGCCGGGCGGGTCCCTCACGACACCGCCCGCGCCCACCCGCTCAGCGCGCACGCGCACGAGGAGCCGCCCTTTGCCTCAGTTGCCGTGCCACGTCTTCGACGCGGCGCTCGTGCGTGAACCGGCGGCGAGCTGCGTGCGCGGGCTCCGCGCCGTGGACCGCGGCCCGCCCGACCTGGCGCGGTTTCGCGCCCAGCACGCCGCCTACGTGGACGCGCTGCGTCGCGCCGGTGTGCACGTCACGGTGCTGCCTCCCGACGAGGCCTGGCCGGACAGCGTGTTCGTGGAAGACCCTGCGCTGTGCCTCCCGGAGGGGGCCATCCTGCTCCGCCCGGGCGCGGAGGCGCGGGCGGGGGAGCCCGCTACGCTCGATCCGGCGCTCCGCGCGCGCTTCGAGCGCTTCGTCCGCCTCGAGGTAGGCAGCGTCGAGGGGGGCGACGTGCTCGTCACCGACCGCGAGGTGCTGGTCGGGCTGTCCAATCGCACCAGCCGCGCGGGCGCCGAGGCGCTGGCCTCCGTCCTGACGGCGTGGGGCCGGGTCGTGCGCGTGGTGGAGACCCCCGCCGGCGTGCTGCACTTCAAGTCGGACTGCGCCGCCCTCGGCGGCGACCGCATCCTGGCCACAGCCGCGCTGACGGCGACCGGCGTGTTCGAAGGCTACGACGTCCAGGTGGCGCCCGACGACGAGCCGGGCGCAGCGAACTGCATCCGCGTCAACGAGACCCTGCTCGTGCCCGCCGGGCGGCCGCGCACCGCCGAGCACCTGGCCCGCGCGGGACATCGCATCGAGATCCTGGACATCGGAGAGGCGGAGAAGCTGGACGCCGGCCTCAGCTGCATGTCCCTTCGCTTCCGTGGGTCCCGGACAGGGGGCCAGCGCCCCCACGCCCCTCTCCCGTGACGCGTCTGTCCTCGCGGCCCGCCTTGCCGGGCCCTCGTCCCCCCGCGAAGGTGGACGTGTGAAGTCACCGCCGTGCCTCCTCCGCCCCCGGGCCCGCCGATGACCGACGCCAAGAGCCGTCACCTGATGGCCGTGATGTTCACCGACGTGGTGGGCTACACGGCCCTGATGCAGGACGACGAGGACGCGGCCCGGGACCAGCGCGCCCGTCATCGCGCCGTGCTCGGCGCCACCGTGGCCGAGCACGGAGGCGAGCTGCTGCAGTACTTCGGCGACGGCAGCCTCAGCATCTTCCCCAGTGCCGTCAACGCGCTACGGGCCGCCGTCCGCATCCAGCAGGACGCGCAGCGCGAGCCGGGGCTGCCGCTGCGCGTCGGCATCCATCAGGGTGAGGTCAGCTTCGACTCGCAGGGCGCGTACGGCGACAGCGTGAACATCGCCGCACGCATCGAGGCCCTGGGTGTACCCGGCAGCGTGCTCATCTCCGGCAAGGTGCACGACGACGTCAAGAACCAGCCGGCCATGTCCACGCTGTTGTTGGGGCTGTTCGCGCTCCGCAACGTGCAGCGACCCGTCGAGGTCTATGCCGTCGCCGCCGACGGGCTGATCGTCCCGTCTCCGGACCAGCTGCGCGGCGCCAAGGGGGGAGACCTCCTGGAACCCGCCCCCTCCCCGGGAGCCTTCACGGGAGGGCCGGTGCGGAGCGGCACGGTCCGGCGCCTGGCCTCGGACCGGATGCTCCTGCTGACGGCCGCGGTGGCGCTGCTGTTCGCCCTGGCGTTCACCTGGACCCACTTCCGCGAACCCAGCCGGCCGCTGGCGCGCTTCGACGTGACGCCTCCGGAGGGTCGGAGCCTGCTGCCCAACGTGAGCGGCGTCGACATCGCCCTGGGCCCCGGTGGCGACCGCCTCGTCTACGTGGGTGAAGCGGGAGGCGGTACGCAGCTCTGGACGCGCACCCTGGCCGAGCTGCGACCCTCGCCCGTGCCCGGCACGGCGAACGCCCGGGATCCGGTCTTCGCACCGGACGGCCGCACACTGGCCTTCCGCGCGGGCGAGAGCCTGCGCACGGTCTCGCTGGGCGGTGGGGCGAGTGGAACACTGGTGCCCCGGGGCCTCTCCGGTGGGCCCGACTGGAGCGACGACGGCTTCCTCTACTTTCCGAGCGGCGGGGTGCTGCATCGCATCGCCGCGCATGGCGGCGAGCCCGAAGCGTGGACACCTCCCACCGACGGGGTGCAGCGCTTCCCGCAGGCGCTTCCGGGCGGACGAGGGCTGCTCTTCACGATCGAGAGCCCGGGCACGCCGGAGCGGGGGACCGTCGCCGCGTGGATCCCCGGGGAGGATACGGTCCGCACGCTCGTCACCGGGACGCGTGGTCGCTACGTGGATCCGGGCTTCCTGCTCTTCTCCACGGCGGACGGCGCGCTGCGCGCCGCCCCGTTCGACCTGCGGCGTCTGCGGATCACCGGCCCCTCGGTCGTGCTGCTGGACGACGACGACCTGCGCGGCGGGCCGGCCTCCAAGTTCGTGTTGTCGCGACAGGGCGACCTGCTCTACCGCACGGGCGTCGTGGATCCGATCGCCATGCGCTTCATGTGGGTCTCTCTGTCGGGCGCGGCCGAGCCGGTCGATCCCGAGTGGATCTTCGATCCCGGGCAGGACAACCGCGGCTGGAGCCTTTCGCCCGACGGCACGCGCATCGCCCTCAAGGCGGTCACCGACCTCGGGCCCGACATCTGGATCAAGAGCGTGCCGGACGGACCCCTCTCCCGCTTCACGTACTCCGAGGGAGAGGAGCGCATGCCGCGCTGGTCGCCGGACGGAACCCACGTCTCATTCCTGTCGGATCGCAACGGCAACCTGGATCTGTGGCGTCGCGCCGCCGACGGCCGTGATACCGCGTCCGTCGTCGTGGACATGGAGCAGAGCATCGCCGAGGCGGCGTGGAGCCGCGACGGCACGGCCGTGGTGCTGCGCACGGCGGGCGCCGCCGGCATCGTAGGGAACCGCGACCTCTTCGTCTTCCGACCCGGCGTGGACACCGTGCCTGCACCGCTGATCGCCTCACCGTTCGACGAGGCGGCGCCGGCGCTGTCCCCCGATGGCCGCTGGCTCGCCTACCACTCCGACGAGACCGGCCGGCGCGAGGTGTTCGTGCGGCCGTTCCCGGAGGTGGGCTCCGGCAAGTTCCAGATCTCCGACGGCGGCGGACGGGGCGCCGTGTGGGCGCACAGCGGAGACGCGATCTTCTACGTCTCCGACGAAGGGGGCACCAACGTGGGCACGCGCCTCCTGGTGGAGGCCTCGGTCGATGCCGGTCCTCCCTTCACGGTTCTCGAACGGCGGCCGCTCTTCACCATCGAGGACAGCTTCTACTTCGCCAACAACTCCACGTCCTACCAGGTGGCGCCCGGCGACGACCGCTTCCTCATGGCCCGCTACGTGGGGTCGGGGGCCCGCGTGGAGATGGTGTTGGTCCAAGGCTTCACCCAGGAGCTCGCGCGGCTGTCGCGACGCTGACGCAGGCGCGCGCTGGCCTCCGGTACCCAGCCGTGCGGGTGCCGGCACGGGAAGGGCGCTGATCGCGGGCCCCGCGCCCCCGGACGAAACGCCGCGACGCACCTCGTCGTAAGGGCAGCCACGGCCGCGCGTACCCCCCGCGCCGCCACCGCCACCCGCACGTCGAGGCACCCATGGAACGGCTGCTCCAGGACCTCCAGTACGCCCTGCGCGGGCTCCGCAAATCGCCGGGCTTCACCGCGGTCGCGGTGATCACGCTCGCGCTGGGCATCGGCGTCAACAGCTCCATCTTCGGGATCGTCAACGCAGTCCTGCTCCGACCCCTGCCGGTCGAGGCGCCGCAGGAGCTCGTCGACATCTACGGCTACCGCTCCACGTCTCCCGGCCACGAGACGCATTCATACCCCGACTACCTCGACTACCGCGCCCAGACCGAGACGCTCTCGGGGCTCATGGGCTACGTGAACTTCTTCGCCAACTTCACGCAGGGCGGCAACGCCGAGCTGGTCGTGGGCGAGATGGTCACGGACAACTACTTCCAGGTGCTGGGCGTGCAGCCCGCCCTCGGGCGCGCCTTCCTGCCGGAGGAATACGCGGCACCGGGCGCCACGCCCGTGGCCGTGCTCAGTCACGCCCTCTGGCAGACCCGGTTCGGCGCCGATCCCGACGTGGTGGGACGCACGTTCCGTATGAACGGCATCGTCTACACGGTGGTAGGCGTGGCGCCCGCGACGTTCGCAGGGATGTTCCCGGCCTTGAGCGCGCAGATGTGGATCCCCACCGCGATGGTCGCGGAGGTCGAGCCGCTGGGAGCGCAGCGCGGGTCGCTGGGCGCGGGTCCCGGGCAGACCCGTCTCGACCTCCGCGGAGGTCGTTGGCTCTGGTTGCGGGGGCGGATGCAGCCGGGTGTGACCGTGGAGCAGGTCCAGGCGGAGTTCTCCGGCATGACCGCCCGCCTGGCCGCACAGTACCCGCAGACCAACGAGCTCGAACGCACCACGGTGCTGGCCACGAACGACGTGCGCATCAACCCGGACTTCGACAGCACGGTGGCCCCGGCCGGAATGGTCTTGTTGGGCGCGGTCGGGCTGGTGTTGCTCGTCGCATGCGCCAACCTGGCCAACATGATGCTGGCGCGCTCCGCCAGTCGACGACGCGAGCTCGCCGTGCGCCTGGCGCTGGGCGCGAGCCGGGGCCGGTTGATCCGCCAGCTCCTCACCGAGAGCCTCGTGGTGGCGCTGGCCGGAGGCGCGGTCGCGTTCGCCGTCTCCGCCTGGCTGGCGGGCTTGATCGCCCGCATCCAACCGCCGCTCCCGATCGACATCGGGCTGCGCATCGCCCCCGATTGGCGCGTGCTGGTGTTCACGCTGCTGGCCGCCGTCCTCACCGGGATCCTGTTCGGTCTGGTACCGGCGCTCCGGGCCTCGAAGCCCGAGCTCGTGCCGGCGCTCAAGGACTCCGGGGACGGAGCCACGGGGCGCGCCCGCCGCATCGAGCTGCGGGACGCGCTGGTGGTGGGTCAGGTGGCGCTGTCGCTGGTGCTCCTGGTGGGCGGCGCGCTCCTGGTGCGCAGTCTCTCCGTCGCGCAACGCGTGGACCTGGGCTACGACGTGGACCGCATCGCCCAGCTCTCGCTGGCGATGGAGATGAACGGCTACGACGGCGAACGGGGCGGCGCCTTCCTGGAGAACGGACGCCTGCGCCTGGCTGCGCTGCCCGAGGTCGAGGCCGTCGGCCTCACCAGCCGGTTGCCGCTCTCGCTCAACAACAACGGATTCGGCGTCTTCATCGACGGGCACCAGAGCTCGGGGGCCGACCGACCCTATGGGCTGGACGGCGCCTCCGTGGACGAGGGGTACTTCGCGGCGCTCGATCTACGGATCGTGCGCGGACGGGCCCTCGAGCGCGCCGACCGCGAGGAGAGCCGTCGGGTCGCCGTGATCACGGAGGAGATGGCGCAGCGGTTCTGGCCGGACCAGGACGCGCTCGGCCGCGAATTCCGCACGTCCTGGGAGGGCCAGCCCTGGCAGATCGTGGGCATCGTGGAGAACTACAAGGTCGACACGCCCGGAGAGGCCCCCAAGCCCTATATCCACATCCCGCTGTCGATGCAGAGTGGCTTCGGGATCTACCTCGTGCGCACGTCGACGTCGGCGCGTTCCGTCCTGCCGGCGTTGGAGCGGGAGCTGCGCGCGCTCGACCCCGAGATGGTCTTCCTGGACACGGGCGACCTCCGGGCTGCCGCCGACGTGCGCCTCTTCCCCATCCGCGCCGGCGCCTGGTTGATCGGCGCGTTCGGTCTGTTGGCGCTGGTGCTGGCCGCGGTGGGGCTGTACGGCGTCATCGGCTACGCGGTCTCCCGCCGCATCCGGGAGATCGGGATCCGCAAGGCGCTCGGCGCCGAGCCGGGCTCCGTGGTGGGGATGGTGCTGCGGCAGGGGATGACCCGCGTGGCGCTGGGCGGTGGGATCGGTGTCGTGCTGGCCGTGCTGGGCGCGCGCGCGCTGTCCAGCGTCCTCTACGTGGGCTCGTTCGATCTCGTGAGCTTCGCGCTGGCCATGGCGGTCCTGGCGCTGGTGGCGCTGTCGGCCAACTGGCTTCCCGCTCGCCGCGCCGCGCACATCGATCCGATCCGGGCCCTCCGGCAGGAGTAGATCCGGATCACCCTCGGGAGCGCGCCCGGCCCACCGGGCGCGCTCCTCGGTCAGGGCGTGCGGCGGATGCGCACGATCTCGATCAGCGGACCCACCATGGCGATGGACATCGCGTCCTCCTGGACCCGCGCCTCCGCCTCGACCGCGAGGCCCTCCGTACGGAATCCTTCGGGCAGGTTCGTGGGGTTCCAGGTCGTGCCGTCGCTCCCCTCCAGCACCCACACGCCACCCTCCAGGTCCAGGTGGCGGATCGTCCCTTCGATGCGCATCACTCCGTCTCCCGGCCCGGGCGCCACCTCCGTCCAGCCATCGCTGCCTCCGGCGCAGGCCGCGACCCATGCGAGGATGACCGGGACCGCGCGCCTCCAGGACCCGCGCGCCGCGCTCACCACGAGCTCGACGCGCGTGCGGCGGCGAACCAGTCGCCCTTGGTCATCGCGACGCGTCCGTCGTTCACCACCAGCAACACGTCCTGCAGGGCGCGCACATCCTCCAGGGGATTGCGCTCCGTCACGATGAGGTCGGCCTCCATGCCCTCGGCGATGTGGCCGGTGCGATCCGCCACGCCCAACAGCTCCGCCGCAGTGACGGTCGCGGCCTGCAGAGCCTCCCGGGCGGACAGCCCGATCGTGACCAGCTCCTCCACCTCATGGGAGAGCCGCACCACGCTGTTGGGTCCGTAGCCCGTATCCGTGGCCGCCACGATGCGCACGCCGGCGCGATGGGCGTGGCCGACGGTCTCCTGCACACGGGGCAGCATGTGCCGTCCGCGCATCTGGAGCACGGGGCTCTCGTAGTCCCCTCCCGGGATCGTCAGGTCGCGCACGATCGCCACCGTCGGGACCAGGAAGGTGCCTTGCTCCGCCATGCGCGCCAGCGTCTCGGGGCTCAGATAGGTCCCGTGCTCGATGCTGCGCACGCCCGCGTCCACCGCCGCCCGACCGCCTTCGTCCCCGTGCGCGTGCGCCGCCACGCCCTGGATGCCCGCGGCTCGCGCTTCTTCCACCAGGACGCGCATCTCCTCCACACCGTAGAGCTGCTTGCGCGGATCGGTGTCGGGCAGACCGGCCCGCTCGGTGGCGTTGACCTTGATGAAGTCGATGTCCCGCGACACGAGCGCGCGCGCCATGGCCCGCACGGCCTCCGTCCCCACGATGCCTCCGGCACGGTAGTGTCCGAGGTCCGGGTGGTTCTTGAAGAAGTCCTCCGCGGGCGAGGGGCGGACGTGGTATCCCGCCGCGACCACCTCCGGGGATTCGATGGTGCCGGCCGCGGCCAGCGCACCCAGCCCCACGTCCGTGTAGTTGTCGGCGCCCATGCTGCGGACCGTGGTCACGCCGGAATCGAGCGCGCGGCGGGCCTGGTCGAACGTGGAGATATGCACGTGAGCGTCGATCAGACCGGGCATGAGGTACATGCCCTGCAGGTCGACCGTGCGGACCGAGCCGTCCCGCGGGGCCGTCCCGCCCACGGACACGATGCGGCCGTCCCGGACGACCACGGTGGCGTCCCTGCGGACGGTCCCGTCGCGGACGTCCACGACGTTCGCGCGCACGAGCACGAGATCCTGCGCCTCGAGCGGCGCGGCGACGACCATCGCCGCGACGGCGGCCAGCGAAACGAGCAGGGGCGTTCGGCGAAGGTGCAGTCGGCGGGACATCCGGATCCTCGTCGGTGGGAATGCGGGTGGGTCCGGGCGGTCGCGCCCGGAGCGTTGCGCGCGGCCCGGCCCGAGCTTCACGACCGGACCGGGACGGTGCGGCCCTCCCTGCACGGGTACCACGGTGCGGCGCGCAGGCGCAAGCATCACGCCTTGTCCGTTCCGTGCGCCTCCACCCGGTCGGCCAGCTCGTCCAGCAACGCCACCTGTGCCGGATTCACGCGGTCCCGCGCCTGCGCCAGCTCCATCCACTCGGCCCGGTCGACCTCGGGGAACTCGAGCATGCGGCCGGACCCGCGCGGCCATTCCGTGTGCACGAGGTTGCTCCGGATGGACGCGGGATCCAGGTCTCCCTCGACGGCGAAGCCGAGCACGCGCTTGCCGCCCCGCTGCCGCACGGGGGCCAGGGCCCACGCGTCGCCGACGAGCCGCACGCCCAGCTCCTCCTCGAATTCGCGGAAGGCCGCTGCCTCCGCCGTCTCCTGCGCGCCGATCTCGCCCTTCGGGATGGACCAGGCCCCCCGGTCCTTCCGGGCCCAGAAGGGACCGCCGGGGTGGACCAGCAACACCTCCAGGCGGCCTTCTCGCCGGCGCCACAGGACGATGCCCGCACTCTCGCGCATGGAGCTCGTGGGTCAGACCATGACTTCGACCTTCGGGAGCCTCTCGCACCCGTCAGGTCGGCGCCGGGTTCCGCTGGCCCGGCGCCCGCCCGGTGCGGTATGGTGGCCGGCCTCGATGTCGCTCCTGCGGAACCCAAGGGACGCATGCACGTTCGGGATGCCATCGTGATCGGCGGAGGCCCGGCGGGCTCCGCGGCGTTCGCGCTGCTGCGGGTCCGCGGGCTCGACGTCGTCTGGATCCCGGGGCCGGCGCGTCCCCACGCCGCGCTCGCGCTGTCGCTTCCCCCTACCTGTGGGCCGCTGTTCCAGCGCGCCGGGTTCGGATCGCTGTGGGATGCGCCCGAGCCGCTGCGCTCCGGCGCGAACCGCGTGCACTGGGCGGGAGAGACCCGGCACGAGGCGTTCGCCCCGGGAATGAGCGCGCGGCTGTGCGAGGCCGGTGACCTGGAGCGGTGGATGCGGCGCGATGCGCAGGCTGCCGATGGCACGAGCTCCGGGCGCACGACGTCGGCCGGCCGACTGCTCGCCGGACGGGCCGTGACCATCGAGCCGGGCACGGAGGCGTCCGCGGTGCGCGTCGAAGCTCCCGGCGCCTCCGCGACCCACCACGCGCGCTGGGTGCTCGACTGCACCGGCCGCGGCGGCGTCTCGGTCCGCTGCGGTCTGGCCGAGCGCACGGCGGGTCCCGCGGCGTTGGCGGTCAGCGCGCGTTGGAGGGTCCGCGACGGAAGCCCGGAGGCCGCGGCCGCAGACACGGTCATCGAATCGCAGTCCGACGGCTGGGGATGGTCGATCCCGCTGCCGGACGGCACCCGCGATGTCAGCTTCCTGGTGGATCCGCGGCACAGCGCGCTCGTGCGCGGGGATCTCGAAGTGCTCTACGCCGAACGGCTGCGCGCCGCCCCGGAGCTCGGTGCGCTCCTGTCCGGTGCCGAACGCCGCAGCGCGGCGTGGGCCTGTGAAGCGGGCCCCTACGCCGTGGACCCGCCCGCGCGCCCCGGCCTGCTGCTGGTCGGAGACGCGGCCAGCGCGCTCGATCCGCTCACATCGTTCGGCGTCAAGAAGGCGTTGGCTTCCGCCTGGCTGGCCACGGCCGTCGTCGAGACCGCGCTGACCGAGCCGGACCTGCTGGACGCCGCGTTGCTGTTGCACACGACGCGCGAGCGTGCCATCCCCGCGCGCCTGCGCTCCGATACCGCCGGCTTCGCGACCGATGCTGAGCGGGTGCACGCGCATCCGTTCTGGACGGCGCGCGCGCGCGCGGAGGAGGACGGTCTGTTGGCGGCGGACCCGGACGTGGAGGGGTTACGCACGGACCCGGAGGTGTTGCGGGCCTTCGCAGCCCTGCGTGAGCCCGAACACGTGGGGTTGACCCCGGGCCGGGTGCAGACGGCGCTCCGCCCCACCGTCGTGGGAACCCGCGTCGGGCTCGAGGAGCGGCTCCTCACGCCGCGCTGGCCGGACGGCGTCCGCCATTTGCGGGGGGTGGACCTGCTGGCGCTGGCGCGACTGGCGCGGCCGGATATCGAGGTCCCGGAGCTGTGGGAGCGCTACTGTCGGCAGGAAGAGCCGGTGATCCTGCCGGACTTCCTGGGGGCGTTGTCCGTCCTGGTGGCCGAGGGGGTGCTCCGGATGGTGCGGTCGCCCTCCCCGTCGTAGCGCGTCCGGGCAGTGGGCCCCCGTAGCGCGCCCGGGCGGTAGGCCCCCTCCGACCGGGGTGCGCAGATCGGCCCGATGACCTACTGTTCCGGGTCCCCCCTGACGCGCCCCGGGAGGGCCGTGTATGACCGACCCCGCTCCGGCCCCCGAGGCCGACGCGGTCCCCTTGGACCGCGACCGCTTCCTGCGCTCCCTGCTGCGCCACCTCTCCGGCACCCTCCAGGACGTCGTCGGAGTCGAGGAGGCGGCCGGGCTGATCAGCGTCGTGGGTCAGGAGATCGGCGAGGAGATCGGCACCATGTACCGCGCCCACGCGGGGACGGACCGCCTGGACCGCGAGCAGGTGGAGCACGCCCTGGTGGACCTCAAGCGGCGCATCGACGGCGACTTCTACGTCATCGAGCGCTCCGACGACGCCGTGGTGCTCGGGAATCGCCGGTGTCCCTTCGGTGCGGCCGTAGCGGGTCGCCCGTCGCTCTGCATGATGACGTCGAACGTGTTCGGCTCCATCGCCGCCCACGACCTCGGGTACGCGAAGGTCGAGCTCCAGGAGACCATCGCCCGCGGAGACCGTGAATGCCGGGTGGTCGTGCACCTGAGCGAAACCGCGGCGGCGCGGGCGGCGCAGGGGCGGGAATACTACCGGGGACCCGACGCGCGTTGACCGCCGAGGCGTTCCTCCGATTGGCGGACCGGATCCGGGAACCGCTTCTGCTGCTCGCGCCGGATGGCCGCGTGGAAGCCGCGAACCAGGCCACGCGCACGGTGTGGGCGGAGAGCGGCGCTGGAACGGACCTGGCCGCACGCGCCACCGCTCCCGCGACGTTCCGCCGCTACCTTGCGCTGGCGAGCCGTTCGACGTCCCCCATCCCGGGCTCCGTGCGCTTCGACTTCGCGCCGGCAACGTGGCGCTGCGACGCCAGCCGGCTGCCGGATGGGAACGGATCCGACGCGGCCCGCGTGCTCGTCCACCTGCGGCCCGCCATCGAGACCAGCGCGCGCTTCGTGGCGCTGAACCGGCAGATCGAGCGGCTCTACGCCGAGGTGCGGCGGCGGGCGCAGCTCGAGCAGGAGCGGACCGCCCTCATCGAGGCGGAGCGGGACGCGCGCGAGGAGGCGGAGCGCGCCAATCGACTCAAGGACGAGTTCCTGGCCACCGTCTCGCACGAGATGCGGACGCCGTTGCAGGCCATCCTGGGCTGGGTGAGCCTGTTGCGCACCCAGCCGGAGGACGGGGCCATCCGCGCGCAGGGCCTCGAGATCATCGAGCGCCAGGTCGATGCGCAGGTGCGCCTGACCGAAGACCTCCTGGACACCTCGCGGGCGATGGCCGGCCGGCTCCGGCTCGCGCTCGAGCCTGTGGAGCTCGAGCACCTGGTGCGCGAAGCGGTCGATTCCATGCGTCCCACCGCGGAGGCGCGGCAGATCCGGCTGGACTACCTCGCCGACACGGGTCCCTGCACCATCAGCGGGGATCCGCAGCGCCTGCACCAGATCGCATGGAACCTGCTCTCCAACGCGATCAAGTTCACGCCCAAGGGTGGCCGCGTGCAGGTCCAGCTGCGCCGGGTCAACTCCCATGTCGAGCTGGTCGTCAGCGACACCGGCGAAGGCATCGCGCCGGACGTGTTGCCCTATATCTTCGACCGCTTCCGTCAGGCGGACGGCACCTCCACGCGCCGGCACGGTGGCCTGGGGCTCGGCCTGTCCATCGTCCGACACCTCACCGAGCTCCATGGCGGGATGGTGCTGGCGGAGAGCGAGGGCGTGGGCAGAGGTGCGTCGTTCGTCGTGAATCTGCCGCTCCCGCTGTTCCGGCCCCAGGAGGCACTCCTGCCCCACGGCGGTGACCACCGTTCCACCCGCTCGGGCACGCTGGCCTCTCTGCGGGTGCTCCTGGTCGAGGATCACGACGATTCCCGCGAGATGCTGGAGACCGTCCTGACGCTGGCGGGCGCGTCGGTGTCGGCCTTCGCCGCCACCGATGGCGCCCTGCGCGCTTACGAGCAGGAGGCCTTCGATCTCGTGATCAGCGACCTGCAGATGCCGGGCGAGGACGGCTTCACCTTCCTGCGCAAGCTCCGTGACTTCGAGCGATCCTCCGGCCGGCGTACCGTGCCGGCGGTCGCCGTGACCGCACACGCCATCCAGGACGGTCGCCGGCACGCGCTGGAAGCCGGCTTCCAGGCGGTCCTGGGCAAACCGGTCGCACCCGGCGAGCTGGTGGCACTGGCCCGTTCCCTGCACGCCAGCAGCACACCCTCCTCCGATGCGGGCGCGCGTGACGCGGCGCCGACCAGCGCGGACGGCGCGGCCACCAGGACCGCCGCCGTGCGGACGGACGCCGCGGATCCAACGGACACCCAGACCGTCGCCTGACGCCCGCCGTTGCGCGACCCCCTCCGGCTCGACGCCGCGCGCGAGGAGGGGTCGTCTCACCGGGACAGGGACAGTCCCACCTGCGCCATCAGGTCCGGCGCGGACTCGGTCAGACCCGCGCCCACGCCCGCACTGAGCCAAGCACGCTCTCCGGCGCGATGTCCGAGCGCCAGCGCAACCGACAGCGGCACCTCCAGGCTCTCCACCGTCCGTGACATGCCGCTGAGCGAGAGCAGCACCGACCCGGCTCCGTCGAACGCGGAGAGGCTGGCCCCCACCCCGTAGCTCACGCCGTCCACCAGCTCGAGCTCGGGCAGGTCGCCCAGCCACCAGTACTGCGCGTCGACGAACGTCAGCAGACGGCCGACCCCCAGCACGAGCGACGCGCCGGCCGCGAAGTCCCATTCGCCCGTGCCGACTCCCGACTCGACGTCGGTCAGGGGGGCTTTCGCGCTCGCCGACAACCGCACCGAGCGGAGCGCACCGTCCCCGCGCAGCACCTCCACCCCGGCGCCCAGCACCGGGTCGCCGAGACGGCCCTGGATGCCGTCTTCGAACGCCACGGAGTCCACGACGTCCTGCGCCGCCATCGTGAGAGGCATGGCACCCCCTCCCGCGCCCTGCCCGCCGCCACGGCCGCGCCGGGTCCCGATCGTCTCACCGCGCTCGCGTCGGGCCACCACGCCCGCCTGCTCGCCGCCGGTGGGGATCGGCACACCCGCCACCAACGTGACCAGCCCACCGTTCTGCAGCACCAGCGGCAGCGACCCCGACACCTCGAAGCGCGCCCAGGTCAGGCGCGCGGCGCCCGTGAGGTACACGGCATGGATGCGCTGATCGAACACGTAGCGTCCCGTCGCGTATTGCAGGCCCACGGAGCCGCCCACCGTCTGACCCGCCGCCGACCCGACGCTCAGGATCAGCGCCGCGGGCAGGAGGCCCGCGGCGCTGCGAAGGGCGTTCATGCCCGCCTCACGACGGATGGAGGCGGTCGCGGATCCGGTCCATGATCTTCAGACCGTCTTCCATGCGACCGGCCATGTCATCCATGTGCTCGCGCAGGCGCAGCATCTCGCGCTCCATGTCCGGACCCCAGTTCGATCCCGGGTCTCCGAGCATGTCGCGCACGCGCTCCATGGACTGGTTCATCTCGCGCGCGGCGTTGGAGTACGCGTGTGTCATGTCGCGGACCCGCTCCTGCTCACGCAAGCGGAGCAGATCCCGCTCCTGCAACTGGCTCTGTTGACGCAGTCGCTCCATGTCGCGGATCATGAGCTGCTCCATCTCGTGTGCCTGCGTCTGGATGCGCTGCATCCGCTGCATGGTCTCACCGAGCAACCGCGCCTGTTCCTGCATGCGCTGCATCTGCTGCATCTGCTGCGCCGGCACCTGCTGCGCCATGCGCTGCTGCCCCATGGCTCCGGCGGGCAGGACGCACAGTCCCACCAGCAGCGTAGCCCATCCGACCGTTCTCCGGTTCGCGTACATCGGTCCCTCCCCCCGGCCCGCACGCGCGGGGCCGGCTGCGTGTGGGCCCGCGTGTCCGCGGGCCTCGGGTCGACCGGCCCGCCCGCTCGGGAGAGCCGGCTCGTTCGTGCGTCGGGTAATTGATCACAAGGGGGGTCGGCGGTCTGTCGGGGCCGCCGCGAACCGCGTCGTCGGGCATCCTCCCTTGCATGACCGCAGAGGAATACGCTCCCCACCCCCGCTCCTTGTGCCCCGCTGGCAGATCGTGCTAATACCAGCCGATGGCACAGCCCCGACGCCTTCTCCGCCTGGCCCTGCTGACGGGGCTGATCCTGCCGGCCCCCCGCCTGCAGGCCCAAGCGACCGATGAACGGATCCCCGACGGTGGCCTGCCCGTGCGCGACGACGCGGTGGTGCAGAGCTGCCGGCGGTGCCACGCCGTGGCCGACGACGGGCGCATGTCCCGCATCTCGTTCTCGCGCAAGACGCCGGAGGGGTGGGAGCTGACCGTCCGGCGCATGGTCACGCTGAACGGCGTGGACCTCGATCCAGAAACGGCCCGTCGGATCGTGCGCTACCTGTCCAACGCGCACGGACTGGCACCCGAAGAGCTGCGGCCCGCGTTCTACGAGGTGGAGCGTCGCCTCGACGATCGCGACTTCGCGGACGACCTTGAGCCCACCTGCACGGGCTGCCACTCGGCGGCTCGTGCCCTGGTGCAACGGCGGACGCGCGAGGAGTGGGAGCTGCTGGTGGCCATGCATCGCGGCTACTATCCCCTGATCGACTTCCAGTCCTTCCGCCGCGGCGGTCCCCCCGAGGACGGCGAAGATCCGCGGCACCCCATGGACAAGGCCATCGACCACCTGGCCGAGGCCTATCCGCTGGAGACGCCCGAGTGGAGCGCCTGGTCCACGGCCATGCGGCCCCCGCGTCTGGCGGGTTCGTGGGCGGTGTCGGGGACGGAGCTGGGTCGCGGCCCCATCTACGGACGCGTGACCATCACGCCGGTGCCCGGCGCCGAGGATGAGTTCACGACCGAGACGACCTACCGCTACGCCCGTGACGGACGCACCGTGACCCGGCGCGGCCGCGCCACCGTCTACACGGGCTACCAGTGGCGGGGGCGGAGCGGCGAAGGAGACGAGGCGCTGCGCGAAGTGCTCTTCGTGGAGCGCGACTGGCGCAGGCTCAGCGGTCGCTGGTTCACGGGCGCGTACGACGAGTTGGGGATCGACGTGGAGCTGGTGCGCAGCGAGGGTCCCGTGGTCCTGGGCGCGTGGCCGGGCCTGCTGTTCAGCGGCGCCGCCGGCCAGACGGTCGAGGTGCACGGACTCGACCTGCCCGAGGGCCTGTCGGCCGGCGACGTGGATCTGGGCCAGGGCGTGCGCGTGCGCGGGGTGGAGCGGCTCTCGCCGGAGCGGGTTCGCCTGCGGGTGGACGTCGACGCCGAAGCCGGAACCGGACCCCGCGATCTCTTCCTGGCCGGGCAGAACCGCGCGGCCGCCTTGGTGGTGGCCGACCGCGTGGACCGCATCGCGGTGACCCCGGCGTGGGGAATGGCCCGTCTGGGCGGCGCCCACTTCCCCAAGGGGCTCCAGCGCTTCGAGGCGGTGGGCTTCCACGACGGTCCCGATGGCAAGCCCGAGACGGACGACGACCTGGCCCTGGGCCCCGTGGACGTGACGTGGAGCCTGGAGGAGTACGCAGCCACGTTCGGGGACGACGACCTCCAGTTCGTGGGCCGGATGGGCTCCGACGGAACGTTCACGCCCGCCGAGGATGGGCCCAACCCCCGCCGGGCGGGCGCCCGCAACAACGTGGGTGACGTCTGGGCCGTGGCGACCTACGCGCCCGGTGGTGGCGCCGCGCCCCTGCGCGCCCGCGCCCACCTGCTGGTCACGGTGCCGCTCTACATGCGCTGGGACCCGTGGACGGAGGGCCGATGAGCACGATCGGTCTGCGCGAGTTCCACGCCTTCGAGGCCGCGGGGCAGCGCTTCCTCTACCTGGTGCCGTCCGCGGGAGTCATCCGGCTGGACGACGTGTCCGCCGCGGTGCTGGACACGCTGGAGCAGGGACCGCGCACGCGCCCGGACGTGGTGGCGTCGCTCGCGCCCCGCTTCCCGGCGGCGGATGTGGACGCGGCCATCGCGGAGCTGGCGGAGGTGCGCGCGCTCGGACCGACGCGCGCCGAGCCGGAACGCGCCCTCCCGGTGCTGCCCCCGCGCGGCTTTCCGCTCACCACCATGGTCCTCAACGTGACGAGCAAGTGCAACCTCGCGTGCACGTACTGCTACGAGTACGGCGAGGACGCCATCGTCCCGGCCACGAACAAGCCCCGTTTCATGAGCGAGGAGACGGCCCGGCGCTCGGTGGACTGGATGTTCGAGCAGGGTGCGGCCAACGACCGCGTGCTCCTCACCTTCTTCGGCGGCGAGACGCTGCTCAACTTCAAGGTGCTGCAATCGACCCACGCCTACGCCATGGAACGCGGCCGGGCGCTGGGCAAACAGGTGGACTTCTCGCTCACGACCAACGCCACGTTGCTCCGTCCCCACATCATCGAGTGGCTCGCGGAGAACCACATCGGCGTCACCATCTCCATCGACGGCCCCCAGGACGCCCAGGACAAGTTCCGGGTGTTCAAGAACGGGGCGGGCAGCTACGAGACCGTGCTGCCCCGGATCCGCGCCCTGTTGCAGCGACACCGCTCCCGGCCCATCGGCGCCCGGGTCACGCTGACCCGCCAGAACCTGGACGTGCTGGGGATCTTCCGGCATCTGACGGAGGAGATCGGCTTCCACGAGGCCGGGTTCGCACCGGTCACGACCGCCTCCCAACGCGACTTCGCCATCGAAGGCAGCGGCTTCGATCACATGCTGGCGCAGTTCGAGACGCTGGCGCTCGAGTATCGTGACGCGGCGCTGGCAGGCCGTCATCATGGCTTCTCCAACGTGAAGGACACGCTGGAGGAGATCCACAAGGGCGTCAGCAAGGCCTTTCCCTGCGGCGCCGGCCTGGGGCTCATGGGAGTGGCCACGGACGGGGACGTGGCGCTCTGCCACCGCTTCGCGGGCTCGGACGAGCACACCCTCGGCTCCGTCTTCGACGGCGTCGACGAAGTGCGCAAGTACGACTTCCTGAAGAAGCACCACATGGTCAACAAGACGGACTGCGCGTCCTGTTGGGCACGCCCGCTCTGCGCGGGCGGATGCTACCATGAAGCCCATGTGCGCTATGGAGACACCGGCCAGGCCAACCTGCACTTCTGCGATTGGGTGCGCTCCTGGACGGACACCTGCCTGAAGATCTACGGGGAGCTGGCCGAGCAGCGGCCGGACGTGCTCGCTCGCTTCGACGAGCCTCTCCCGCTCACGGCCTAGGAGGATCGGCGTGAAGCACATCAAGGCCATCAACCGCAAGGCGGCGCGGATCGAGCGCCTGGCCGCCGACGGCGGCGGGGCGGATCCGCAGCCCACGCTGCACGTCGGCGGAGACGACGGGTTCGTCCGCGAGGACGAGCTGGACGTGGTGGCGCTCCAGAGCGTGGAGTCGGGCCCGCACTTCCCGATCGGGTGCTCGCTGGTGTTCTTCCCCGGCTGGGAAGCCGACAGCTCGGGTGGGACCGCCGGCCTGTGTCAGCCCGTGGAGCGCGACCTCTTCGACTGCCACCTGGGGTGCTTCTGGCCGGCGCACGTGCCGGATCAGCTCAACTACGCGCCCGACTGGACCGGCACGTGCGCGTCGGCCCAGAAGGACTGGCGCAAGATCGACCTGATCTTCCCGTGATCCCACGACCCGGTCGTGCCCACCCCTCACGCCTGCGGCGCGCGGCGCTGCTGGGTCTGGCCCTGCTCGCAGGCGCACCCCTCCCCGCCACGGCGCAGGCCCGGAGCGGCGGGAACGGCACGTTCTACCTGGCGGCATACGACAAGCACGTCTACGTCATCGATGAGGCCACGCTGGACGTCCGGGCGCGTTGGCCTTCGCAGATCGGCATCCCGGCCCGCGTGGCGCTCTCCGACGACCGCTCCCTGCTGATCGTCACCGACGTCACCAACCGCAACGTCGAGCTGATCGAGCGCGCCACGGGCCGGTCCGTGGACCACTTCACGCTGGACCAGGGCAACACCCAGGTCCGGATCGGAAGCATCGCGCTCGCACCCGATCACGGCTGGATGGTCCTCCAGATCCAGTCCTACACGAAGCTGCGGGACCGCTTCCAGATCGGGGAGCCGGTGCTGGTCCGCTACGATCTGTCCACCCATGCAGTGACGGATACGATCCCCTGGCCCGACGGCCCCGACGCCGCCAGCGGCTCCACGCTCTTCTCCCCGGACGGTCGCCTGCTGTGGGTGCTCGGCGACGACCTCGTCGCCCTGGACGCGGAGACGTTCGCGGAGGTGGATCGCTGGGCGCTGTCACGCCCCATCGAGCCCGGGCTCGGGGAGATGTTCTTCGGGTTCTCGCAGAGCCTCTACGAAGACGCCGGCATCTACACCGGCCTCTTCCGCACGTCCGACCCCGTGCAGCACCGCCGCCTCATGGGCATCGCGCGCGTCGACCTGGCGGCCAAGGACGTGGACTTCTACACACTCGGCCCCAGCCAGCCGGTCAGCTTCACGCTGGCACCCGACGGACGGACGGCCTACGGCCTCTACTCGGACATCGGTCGGTACGAGTTCTGGACGTTCGACCTGCAGAACCGGCGTGTGGCCCAGCGCCAGGAGTTCCCCGGACGCCCGCGCATGCGGCTGGCCGCCAGCACGAACGGTGAGCTGTTGTACATCGCCACGGCCGGCGCCACGATCGACGTCTACGACGCAGCGACCTACCAGCCTCTGCGCACGGTGACGCTCGACACCGACATGATCGGATGGGTGCTGGTCCCGCCCGAGGATTGATCGGCTTCTGAGCAGCACACCCGCAGGGCTCCGCTGGGCACTGGGGTACATCCGGCCCCACGCGCACCGTCTGGCCCTGGTGGTGGGGCTCAGCCTCGCGTCCACGGTCTCGTCCCTGGCGCTCCCCTACCTGACCCGCCTGCTGGTGGACGACGCGCTGCTCGGTCGCGATGGCCGTGCGCTCGTGCTCATCGTGGGTGCGTTCGCCGCCCTGGGCGTGCTCGGCTTCGGCCTCAACGTCGTGGCGGGGCTGCGCTACACGCGCGTCTCGGCGGACATCCTCTTCGCGATGCGCCGCGACCTGTACCGGCACCTGCAGAGCCTGTCCCCCCGCTTCTTCGCGCGCACCCCGCTGGGCGACATCGTCTCGCGGATCAACGGCGACATCGGCGAGATCCAGCGCGTCGCCGCCGAGACGGCGCTGGCCTGGATCGGCAGCGGGCTGTACCTGGTGGGGACCGTGACCGTGATGATCTGGCTGGACGCTCGGCTGTTCCTCGTCGGCCTGCTGGCGATGCCGCCCAGCCTGCTCGCGCTCGTGCTCTACCGCCGCCGCCTGGAGGCGAGCGTGACCCGGGTGCGGGAGCGCAGCGCCGACATCGGCTCCTTCCTCATCGAGACGCTCCTGGGAATGCGCCTGGTCGTGGCCAGCAACGCGCAGGAGCGCGAGCTGGCCCGCTTCGAGGAGCGGAACGATCGCTTCGTGGACGCGCTGCTGCGCATGCGCTGGGCCACCTACCTGGCGGGTGGGCTCCCCGCGTTGCTCCTCACGCTCGGCACGGCGGCGGTCTTCCTCTACGGAGGCACGCGCGTCATCGCAGGCTCGCTCACGCTCGGGACGTTCGCGGCCTTCATGGCCTACCAGATGCGCTTGCTGTCACCCGTCCAGGGGCTGATGGGCCTGTACGCCGGGCTCGCCTCGGCCCGCGCCTCGCTGACCCGGGTCGCGGCCCTGTTCGCCGTGACGCCCGAGGTGGTCTCCGCGCCGGGGGCCGCCCCGCTCGGGCCCATCCGGGGGCACATCACCCTGGAGGGCGTGCACGTCTCCCACGAGGGCGTTCCGGTGCTGGCCGGCGTGGACCTGGACATCGCACCCGGCGAGGTCGTGGCCCTGGTGGGCCCCAGCGGGAGCGGCAAATCCACGCTCGCCGATCTGCTCACACGGCAGATCGACCCCGACGCCGGTCGCATCCTCCTCGATGGGCGCGATCTGCGCTCCGTGCCGCTGTCCGACCTGCGAACCGCGGTGCTCACCATCGACGCGGAGCCGTTCCTCTTCAACGCGTCGCTGGAGGAGAACGTGCGCTATGCCGTCCCCGACGCCGGCGCCGAGGCCTTGGAGGGGGCGCTGTCCGCGGCCGGCCTGGAGCGGGTCCGCGACCGGAGGCCCGACGCGGCCACGCCGCTGGGCGAGCGCGGTCGGGGCTTGTCGGCCGGCGAGCGTCAGCGGGTGCAGATCGCGCGCGCGTTCCTGGCGCGCCCCGCGGTGCTCGTGCTGGACGAAGCCACGGCCTCGTTGGACCCGGCCAGTCAGGCGGAGCTGTGGTCCACCTACGCGCGTCTGTCGACCGGACGCACGACCCTGGTGATCACCCACCGACCGGAGCTGGCCCGGCTCGCCGACCGGATCGTGCTGCTCGAAGACGGCCGCATCCGGGCGCAGGGGGCGGCGGCCGCGTTGGAGGCGGAGAGCCCCTCGCTGCGACGTCTCTTCACGAGCGCATGAGCGCCGAGCGCACGTTCGCCGTGCCCCCCGACGCGGCCTGGCTCTCCGGGCGCACGGGCCGCGGGGTGCGGGTGGTGGTCGTGGACAGCGGCGTGAACCCCTGGCATCCCCACGTGCGCGCGGTGGCCGGCGGGGTCGACGTGCGCGCGGACGGCACGCTGGGCGAGGACTGGATCGACCGGCTCGGCCACGGCACCGCCGTGTGCGCCGCCATCAAACAACACGCGCCGGACGCAGAGCTGTGGGTGGCGCGCGTCTTCGAGGACCGGTTGGCCACGCGCATCGATGTCCTGGTGCGGGCCCTCGAGTGGGCGATGGCGCAGGAGCCGCATCTCGTCAACCTGAGCCTGGGCACCGCCACCGCCGCGCACCGCAGCGCGTTCGAGCCGGTGCTGACACGCGCCTCAGCCCAGGGCACGCTGGTGGTCTCGGCGGACGTGCACGACGGACGGGAGTGGCTTCCGGGCACGCTCCCCCAGGCCGTGGGGGTGCGGGTGGCCCCCGCCCTGCCCCAGGGCTCCGTGTGTCTCCACACGCTCGCGGACGGCGGTGTGCGCGCCGAGGCGGTGGGGCTGCCCCGCCCCATCCCGGGCGTCCCGGCCGCGCTCAACCTGCACGGGATCAGCTTCGCGGTGGCGACCACCACCGGTGCGCTGGCGCGCGTCCTGGAGGGTACCGGCCGGCCTTCGGGGTTCGCGGGCCTGCGCCAGGCATTCCGCCCCGCTTCCCTCGAGGCCCCCGCCCGGACCGAGGGCCTCGCGGCCCGGAGCGGGAGGGAGTCCCCGTCCGGCGCGCCGCACCCGTGTGACGGGAGCCCCTGATGGGCGCCGGCGCGCCGTCGGCGGCCCACGGCAGCGACCGGGGCGCGTTCCCGGATCTCATCGTGATCGGGGCGGCCAAGTGCGGGACCACCAGCCTGCACCATCAACTCGATCTGCATCCCCAGATCGCCATGACGCGCGAGAAGGAGCTGCACTTCTTCACGGGCGGGCGGCGGTGGGAGCGGGGGCTCGACTGGTATCGGGCACAGTTCGACCCGCGCGCGCCCGTGCGGGGTGAGGCGTCCGTGACCTACACCGCGTTCCCCAAGCACCGCGGTGTGCCTCAGCGCATGCACGACATCGTCCCGGACGTGCGATTGCTCTACATCGTTCGTGACCCCATCGCGCGGATCGTGTCGGACTACGTGCACCGCTTCTCCGACGGGCTGGAGCACCGCCCCCTGCGGGATGCGCTGGAGGTCCTGGAGGGGAACGACCTGGTGGAGCGCAGCCGGTACCACCTGCAGCTCGAGCAGTATCTCGCGGTCTATCCGCAAGACCGGCTTCGCGTCGTGTCCCTGGAGCGGCTGCGCGCCGATCCAGCAGGTGTGCTGCAGGGGATCTACCGTTTCCTGGAGGTCGATTCCGCGTTCGCGTCCCCCCGACTCCACGACGTCTGGAATCCCACGGCGGTGAAGCGCCGGAAGGGGCCGGTCGCGCGCGCCCTCTACCGGCTGTCCCGGACCGCGCCGGCGCGCATCCTCTCTCCGGAGATGCGCCGCCGGATCGGGCTGGTGCTGTATCGGCCGTTCTCGCGCCCCATCCAGCGGCCCTCCCTCGACGACATCACCCGCGCACGCCTGGTCGACTTCCTGGCGCCGGACGCGGCGCGCCTGCGCGCACTCACGGGCGAGGCGTTCGCCGAGTGGAGCGTGTGACCTGGGCTCACGCCCGGAGGGCGACGGCAGGATCCACGCGCATCGCCCTCCGGACCGGAAGCGCGATGGCGAGCGCACCCATCCCCAGGACCAGGACGGCCACCACCCCGTAGGTGAACGGATCGATGGGGGCGACGCCCACGAGGAACGGTCTCGCCCTCGGGGTCAGCAGGACGGCCCCGAGCAGTCCGGCCCCGGCCCCGATCGACACGACCCGGAGCCCCCTCGTCAGCACGGCCCGGCCGACGCCGGCCTTGCTCCCGCCCAGTGCCAGGCGGATGCCGATCTCGCGCGTCTCCTGCGCGACCGTGTACGCGACCAGGCCGTGGATGCCGAGCACGGCCAGCACCAGACCGAGCACGCCCAGCACCCCGATCAGACCGCTGGCCAGGCGCTGCGGGAGCAGCGCTTCGTTGGCGATCTCGCGCAGTGTACGCGCCTGATCCACCCGGAGCTGGGCATCGGCCGCGCTCACGGCGTCGGCCAACGCGCGCTTCCCGTCGGCGATGGGACCCGCGACGCGTATCACGAGGACAGCGGATGCGCGATACGTCTCCTCCATCGGTCGGTACAGGGTGGGCACGGGGGTGTCGTCCTGGACCAGCAGCCGTGCATCGGCGCTGACCCCGACGACCTCCCGGGAACGTCCGTCCAGGACGACCTGACGTCCCAGCGGATCCTCCCCGGGCCAGAAGCGGTCCGCGAAGGCGCGATTCACGACCACCGCGGCGGAGGTCACGTGGTCCGCGTCGCTCAACCTCCGCCCCGCGACGAGCGGGAGCCCCACGACGTCGAACCATCCCGGCCCGACCGGCATGTCCTCGACGGCGAACCCCTCCAGTCCGTCGGGAGGCACCTGCCCCGGGATCCCCACGGCAACGGGTGACCGGGCGGCGCCCAACGGAGCACGGCCGGCCCAGGTCACCGCGGCGATGGTCGGAGCGCCGGTCAGCTGGCGCGCGAGCGCGTCACGCCAGGCCGGGCCGCTCTGCGCATCATAGCGCTCGCCCGGCAAGGCCAGGCGACCCACGACCACGTCGTCGGCCGCGAGCCCCAGGTCCGCGCGCAGGCCGTGCCGTACCGACCGGGTGAAGAGCCCGGCGCCGACCAGGAGGGAGGTGGCCAGCGCCACCTGGACCACCACGAACGCCCAGCGCGCACGCTTGGGGCCGACGCCTCCACCCCCGCCCCGGCCCAACAACGAGGCGGGCGCCCGGCCGGTCCCGTACAGCGCCGGCGCCGCCGTGGCCACCAGGGAGGTCAGCAGGCCGAGCGCGATGGTGAACGCCAACACGGGCAGATCCACCGGAAGGTCCACACCGAGGCGGAACCCGGCCAGGAAGCGCTCCAGGCGCTCCGTGAGCCAGACGGACAGCCCGAACGCGAGGAGCGAACCGGCTCCGAAGAGGAGCAGCCCTTCGCGCACGGCGTCCCAGACCAGGCGGCCGCGACTGGCGCCCAGCGAGGAGCGCACGGCGATCTCCTGGCGGCGGGTGACGGCCCGCGCGAGCAGGAGTCCGCCGATGTTGGCGCAAGCGATCAGGAGGACCAGGGCCGCAACCGCGCCGAACACCGCCAGGATGCCGAAGACGCCGGAGCGCAACGAATGATCGATGCCGGTCGTCGGGGTCACCTCGACCCGGAGTCCGGCGTTGGTCTCCGGATAGCGTCGGTCCAGGTCCACCGCGACCCGGGTCAGGGACGCCTGGATCTGCGCGACGGTGGCCTCGGGCCGACGGCGACCGATCAGCTCCAGCGGCTTGTCCGCCCGCGAGGTGGGATCGCTCCCCGGACGGAAGACGTCGATCATGGAGAGCGGCACCCAGGCATCCACCGGAAAGCCGATGAAGTGGCCGGAGAAGCCTTGTGGCGCGACGCCCACGACCGTGAACGCCCGTCCCTCCAACGTGACGCTGCGTCCGACGACGCCCGGATCTCCGCCGAAGGCGCGCTCCCACGTGGCGTGACTCAGGATCGCCGACGGGTCCGCTCCGAATCCGGCGGTGGGATCGAAACGCACCGTCCCCAGATGTGCCCGCACGCCGAGCAACGCGAAGTAGTCCGCCGAGGTGAGCTGGACCGTGACGGGTGGAGCCAGAGGATCGGTTCCGAGCGGCGCACGGACCGCCGTGTAGGCCGCCAGACCGGTGAGCGCGGGGGCACCGTCGGCGAGGTCGCGCCAGTCGGCAAAGGAGAAGCCCGTGAAGCTGTTGCCGCCGGGAACCACGGCGAGGACGTCGACCATCTCGTCCGGTGCCTCGATCGGCAGCGGACGCAGCACCAGGACGCTCAAGGCCGAGAAGATGGCGGTGTTGGCACCGATCCCCAGACCGGCGACGAGGACGACGACTGCGCTGAACCACGGCGTGCGGGCCAGGGCCCGGCCGGTCCAGCGGATCTCCTGCACGCGCCGACGCACTCCCTCCACCACACCCCTCATCGCACCCTCCCCGGTCGAGCGGAGACCCCACCCGGGACGGGGCCCGTCCCGGGGCACATCCTTCCCGCGGCGCCGCGGCGGAGAACGGTCAGGATGGATCGCCGCGGGTCACCTCTGCAACATGCCACGGCCGGGCTCGGGGCGCACGCGCGCCGTAGATGCCGTAGCGGGAGGTCGGGCGACGTGGTCCCCGGACGTGACGCCCACCGCTGGGCGCCCATCCCGGGGATCAGGCCACGAAGGCGCGCCGCGCAGCGTCCCGGTGGAAGGCCCGCACCAGCTCCAACTGCTCGTCCGCGCGCGCTTCAGGTCGGGGAAGGTCGAACCCGGCGAGCTCCGGCCGGGCCGCCAGCGTGTGCTCCAGCGCGGCCCACAGCCGATGCTTCGCCGAGATGCCGGCCAGGAGACCTTCGGCTTCCAGCACGCGGCTCAACGGCGAGTACCCACGGAGTCGGCCATTGAGCTTCAGTTGGCCCAGAGGCAGCGCCAGCCGGGCCAGCACACGCTTCAGCCGACCCCCGTCCATGTCCAGCGCCTGGCGCACCGTGGCCAGCGTATCCTCGTCCTGCTCGATCTGCTCGGCGAGCCACATCAGGCGCTCACCCCAGGAGCCGTCGCGGTTCTGACGCAGGACCCGGCGGGCGAGCGCCGCGCCGGCCGCCGCCCCGGCGAAGTGGTCGTCCAGGTAGATGCCCAGCAGCCTGCGCTCGACCCCCGGGATCGGGCCCTGGATCGGGATGGGAGGCGGATCCTGGATTGTGCGTTCGCCCTGCATGGATGGAGCTCCGTTGATTCGATTGCATCGACCGCTCCGCACCGGGACGAGCAAGGGAAGTGCCCGTCACACACGCGCGTCAGCGCAGCGCGTCTGCGCGGAGAGCGCCCGTGGGTTCGTGCAGGTCGCGACGCGCAGGAACACGAAGCGGATCTCGTGGTGACCAGTCGCGACGCGCGACGTCGCCATGTGCGATGGACAACGACCACTTCCCCCCGCAAGGAAGAGACGTCATGCCAGAGACCGCACAGAAGGCGAAGAAGAAGTCGAACCTGGCCGAATATCTCGCGGCCCATCCGACCTTGAAGATCATCGGGCAGCAGCCGGACCGGATCGAGCCGATGGACACGCCGGAGAAGCTGGAGATGTACAAGAAGCTGGTGGCCAACAGCCTCAGCAAGATCCCCTCGCTCGGATACCAGGAGCCGATCGGGAACGGCGAGACCGGGACGTTCAGCTACGTGGGGGACAAGCCGGTCATCGTCGACCACGACAGCGAGACCTGAGCGGAGGCCCGATGCGCCACCAGATCGCGATCTTCACGCTGCGCGGCGACCTCCACGGACTCGTGGTGCAGGAGGCGCTGCGCAAGCGCGGCGTGACCTGCCA
Organism: Gemmatimonadota bacterium; assembly: GCA_041390125.1. Classification (NCBI taxonomy): domain Bacteria; kingdom Pseudomonadati; phylum Gemmatimonadota; species Gemmatimonadota bacterium. The sequence goes on from JAWKQN010000015.1 coordinate 117,800, forward strand.
CCTCGTGAACACCAACGACCTGCTGGCCCACGGCGGTCTGGTGTGGAGCGACGACGGGCTGGCCCGCCTGCGCTCCGACGAGGGCACGTGGTTCGAGGTCGCCGGGTTGGACGCGATCTGGTGGCGCCGGGCCCTCCAGGCCCAGATCCCACACCCCGGCGTCGAGGCGCCCGACGTGCTGCGCCTCGCCACGAGCGAATGGCGGAGCGCCTTGCTCGGTACGCTGCAGGCGAGCTTCCGGGGCGTCTGGGTCAACGACCCCGACGCGGGCCGCCGGGCCGAGCTCAAGGTCACGCAGCTCGCGGCGGCCCGGGCTGTGGGGCTGCGGGTGCCGCGCACGTTCGTGGGACAGGATCCGCAGGCGCTGCGGGCCTGGCGAGCACGCCACGGGCTCGATCGCATGGTGATCAAGAAGGTCCAGGGCACCATGGAGATCCCGCTCCTGACGGTGCCCATCGCGGCGGAGGACCTGGAGGACGACGCCTCCATCGGACTCTGTCCTGCCATCTATCAGGAGGAGGTCCCGGGTCGGCGCCACCTGCGCATCCACGTGTTCGGCGACCGTGTCCTGGCCGCCGAGCTGGAGAGCGACCGACTGGACTGGCGCCCGGACCTGCAGGTCCCCATGCGCGGCACCACGCTCGAGCCTGCCGAGATCCGCCGCCTGGTGGCGCTCAACCGCGTGCTCGGCCTGGAGATGTCCATCATGGACGCCAAACGCACCGACGGCGGCGATCTCGTGTGGCTGGAGGCCAATCCCCAGGGCGCGTTCCTGTTCGCGGAGGCGCTTGCGGAAGTGGACGTCACGGGCGCGCTGTGCGATCTGCTGCTGGAGTGCGCCGGGCGGGGGCGGAGGGAGCTGCCGCGGAGCGCGTGAGGGCCGTCCCATCCGGACGCACGCGCCTCACACGTCGAATTCGCGCCCGTCCGAGATCGCGTCCAGCGCTCGCTGCAGCGCCCGTACCGCCTGATCCGCGTCCGGTCCTTCGGCCCGGATCCAGAGCGTCGTGCCTTCCGCCGCGCCCAGCAGCAGCACGTCCATGAGTGAGCGGGCATCCGCCTGCGTGCCGGTTTCCACGCACGTGAGGTCGATGCGGGACGCAAAACGGTTCGCGACCTGCACCAGCGTGTGACCCGGCCGGGCGTGTAGTCCCTGACGGATGCCCACATGCGCCACGCCCGTCACGATGCGATCCGTCACGGGTGGGCGAGAACCGTCTGCATCCGCCGCTTGATGCCACCTACGATCTCGGGAAGCAGGCGGTCCACCGCGGCGTGCGCCGCCTCCAGCTCCGGGAGCGAATCCCGGCAGCGCGACTGCAGCGCCGCCTGGGCCTCCGCAAGCGAAGCGGCCGTGTCCGGCCGCGTGATCCGGTGCAGAAGCACCTGCGCATCCTCGCACGCATGCTTGAAGGCGTGCAGTTGGTCGAAGACGTCGTCGTCTACGAAGATGCGATACTTGAACAGGTTCTCCTGGAGCACGTGCAGCTCGGGCCCCAGCCGGCGGGGCGCCGGCGCCTGCGGATCCTGCACGCACTGCAGCGCGGCTGCGGCCCGACTGCGCACCCCGTCCCGAAGCCGGTACACCAGCTCCGCCATCTCCGGGTAGACCGCGCGCCGCGTCTCGAGCTGTTGCAGCTCCTCGTGCTTGGCCAGATCCAGCCGAGCCGTCTCGGTGGCCAGTGCCACCTGGAAGCGGTGGTCGATGGCTCTCGACAGCCAGCGCACGCTCAGGTACTGGAGCACGACGCCGAGCGCGCCCAACAGGGCGACGTCGGAGACGATGCGGATGATCAGGTCCCGGCCCAAGGTCGGTCCTCCGGGTAGCAGGTCGCGAGGAGCAGGGCGTTCGATGATGCCCGGCCGCCGGGCCCGCGGCAAGCTGCGTCTGCCGCCGACCACGGCACGCGGAACCCGGCCAGCGCCCGCCACATCCCCTGACGGAAGCACCGTATCCGCAACGACCTATGCGACGCCGACGCCAACCAAGCTGGGCACGTCCAACCGGGTCGAGGCGGCCCGGCTGGCCCGCGAGAAGGGTTGGCTCCAGCCGGTCGCAGCGCCGCGAACGCGACTCCAGCTCTGGCGGCTGCCGTTCAGCGAC
>JAWKQN010000016.1 GCA_041390125.1 Gemmatimonadota bacterium
CATTGAACGGCGCGGAGAAGAGGCGCGGATCCCCCGGATCGGAGTGGATGGTCACACGCGAGTCGATGAACTGCTCCCCGATCTTGTTGCCTCCGCCCGCCTTGCTGAAGAACGAGCGGCCCTCGTCCGCCGAGCGTGCGTTCAGCGAGTTGAGCATGAGGCCCACGAGGTTGCCCACCGCCGTGGGCTCCAGGATGACCGTCCACCGGCCCGGCTCGACCGCGCGCGCGTCGCGCGACATCTCGGCCTTCTCGATGGCGCGAGCGCCCAGCGCCGCGGTGTCGAGGTCGTCCCAGTCGTGCACGCCCGTGCCGGCCCAGCCGGAGCCGGTGCCGTCCGCCGTGCGCACCGTGGTGGTGAAGTTCACGCGCGTGCTGCGCGTGTAGGCGAACAGCCCCTTGGAGGTGGCCACCGCGGAGCAGTCGGCCGAATGGATCAGGAAGCCGGTGGACACCAGGCCGGCGCGCGCGGCCGGCTCGGTCACCGCCGCGATGGCGCGCGCGCGCGCTTCGGGCGCCAGCTCCGCCGTGGACTCGAAGAACCCGTTGGACTCGGGGTACTGCTGGGCACCGAGCTCGCCCATGTACTCCCGGTCGTCGGGCACCAGACGGGCGAGGCGCTCGCTGGTCTCCACCACGCGCTGCAGGGACTCGTCGTCGTAGCGATTGGTGGTGGCCGCCGCCGTCTTCTGTCCGAACGCGCTCGTGATGGTCAGCGTCCCGTTCAGGGTGTCGCCGGACGTGCTCATCTGGTTGACGGCGAAGCGCGTGTTGCCTTCCACGCCATGCTGGAGGTTCACCAGCGCCTGGTCCGCCTTGGAGAAGGACAGGGCCCGCTCGCAGATCCGCTGGGCTTCGTCCCGGGTGAGGATTCCGTTCTCAGGCATCGATCAGGCCCTCCGGCCGGTGTTGATGACGTTGACTTGCCGGTGGCGCGTGATGGGACAGCCGTGCGACACCGAATTGGACTGGGCGGGCTGGCCTTTGCCGTCGCCGAAGGCGCCGCCCATGAAGTAGGTGCTGGGACCGCCGATCAGGTCCATGGAGTTCCAGAACTCCGGCGTGCGGATCTGGTAGGCCACGTCCTTGAGCATCCCGCCGATCTGCCCGTTGCGGATCTCGCGGAACGTCTGGCCTCCGAACTGCGCGTTGTAGCGCTGCTGGTCGATGGAGAACGAGCCGTCCCCGGAGATCAGGATCCCGTTGTCCACGTCCGCCACCAGCTCCTCAAGCGTGACGTCGCGATCGGGGTGAGGCAGCAGGTTCACGTTCGGCATGCGCTGGAACTGCACGTCCGCCCAGCTCTGCGCGTACGAGTTGCCGTGCGAGCGCACGGGCCGGCCCTGGGAGCGGTACCAATCCGCCAGCATGGGGGCCTGCTCGCGCGTGGTCTGCAGATCGTTGAGCACGCCGTCCTTGACGATCAGGTAGTCGTCCGGCTGCACGCCCTCGTCGTCGTAGCCCACGGTGGAGAGGCCACCGGGGGTGGAGCGCTCGCCCTGGATGTTCATGAACTCGGGCCCGTACTGGAACGTGCCCAGGTATTCGGCCGGCGAGCTGATGAAGGACGTCCCGGCATAGTTGGCTTCGAAGCCCATGATGCGGTCGAGCTCGGTCGGGTGGGCGATCGACTCGTGGATCGTGAGCCAGAGGTGGTCGGGCATGAGGATCAGGTCGTACCGACCCGGCTGCACCGGCTTGGCGGACAGCTTCTCCACGGCCTCCTCGGCCCAGCGCGGCGCGTTGCCCACCATGTCCTGCCGCAGCACGTACTCCCAGCCCAGCGCGATGGGGGCCATCTCGTTGGCCTGGCGCGACTGGAAGTCGGACTGGTCGGGCGCCACGGCCGTGATGGTCATGTTGGGGCCGGCGCGATAGATGCGCTGGTCCGTGACCGTGCCCAGGCTGGAGGCGAAGAACTTGTCCTCGCGCAGGAAGAACAGGGACGAGTTCGCGAAGCGCGCGCCCTGCACCTTGAGCGCCGCCGCGTTGGCCGCGAGCAGCAGCTCCGCCTTGTCCTCGATGGAGATGTCGAACGGATCGATCTCGATCGGGCTCTGCCACGACACGTCCGCGTGCACCTCGGCGGGGGCGAGCTCCACCGGCCGGCGCTGGGCCACCCGGTTGGCACGCGCCTGCGCCACGGCCTCCCGCGCGACGCGGGCCATCTCGTCCGGGGTGACCATCATGCTGGCGGCGAAGCCCCAGGTCCCGTCCACCAGGACGCGCACGCCGAAGCCGTAGGTGTCGTTGTCCACCAGGCCCTGCACCCGGTCCTCGCGGGTGAAGATGCCCTGCGTGCGGTTGGCGCTGATGCGCACGTCGGCGTAGCCGGCGCCCGCGGAGCGCGCCTCGTCGAGCGCGCGCATGGCCAGGGCGCGCCGGTCGGCGGCCTGGTAGGCGTCGCGCGCGGCGGCGTTGAGGATCCGGGCATCGCCCAGGATGCCCACGCCCAGCATGGTCGCGGTTCCGGTCCGGACGAAGTCTCTTCGCTTCATGGGGTCTCCGTGAGGATGGGCGCGCTGCGCTCGGGCCCGGAGGCCGTCAGGCGTTGCGTCCGGTGTTGATGACGTTGATCTGCCGGTGCCGGGTGACGGGGCACCCGTGCGATACCGCGTTGGACTGGGAGGGTTGGCCCTTTCCGTCGTTGAAGGTCCCACCCAGCTCCCAGGTGGAGCGCCCGCCGATGCCGTCCATGGCGTTCCAGAACTCGGGCGTGCGCATCTGGTACACGACGTCCTTCAGCATGCCCACCACGCGGCCGTCGCGGATCTCGTGGAACACCTGGCCGCCGAACTGGGCATTGTAGCGCTGCTGATCGATCGAATAGGACCCGCGTCCGTCGATCATGATCCCGCGTTCGACGTCGCCGATCAGCTCCTCCAGGGACACGTCCCGCTCCGGATTGGGCAGCAGGTTCACGTTGGGCATGCGCTGGAACTGCACGTCCGCCCAGCTCTGCGCGTAGGAGTTGCCGTGCGAGCGGACGGGCACGCCCTGGGCGCCGTACCAGTCGGAGAGCCAGGGCGCCTGCTCGCGCGTGGTCTGCAGATCGTTCAGCACGCCGTCCTTGACGATCAGGAACTCGTCCGGCTCCACGCCATCGTCGTCGTAGCCCACCGTGGCCAGACCGCCGTGGGTGGAGCGCTCGCCCTGGATGTTCATGAGCTCGGGGCCGTAGCGGAACGACCCCAGGAAGCGCTCGGGCGCGTCGATGAAGGACGTCCCCGCGTAGTTGGCCTCGAACCCGAAGATGCGGTCCAGCTCGGTCGGGTGCGCGATCGATTCGTGGATGGTCAGCGCCAGGTGGGACGGCAGCAGGATCAGGTCGTAGCGGCCCGGCTGCACCGGCCGGGCGGACAGCTTCTGCACGGCCTCCTCGGCCCAGCGCGGCGCGTTGCCGACCAGGTCGCTCTCATGCACGTACTCGTAGCCGAGCCCGCGCGGGAGCACCGTCCAGCCGCGCTCCTGGAAATCGGAGCGATCGTCCGCCACGGCGGTCACCGACATCAGCGGCCAGCAGCGATGCACGGTCTGATCGGTGATGGTGCCTTCGGAGTTGGCGTAGAACTTCTCCTCCTTCACGAAGGCCATGGACGAGCTGGCGAAGCCGGCGCCCTTCACCGTGAGCGCCGCCGCGTTGGCCTCCAGCAGCAGCGCCACCTGGTCCTCGATCGCCACGTCGAACGGGTCGATCGCGATGGGCGAGCGCCACTCCTTCTCGGCGTGGACCGGCGTGGGCGCGAGCTCCACGGGACGGCGTTGTGCGGCCCGATTGGCGCGGGCTTGGCGCACGGCCACGTCCGCGACGCGGGCCGCCTCGTCCTGCGCGAGCGTGGCGCTGGCCGCGAACCCCCACGTGCCGTCCACGAGCACCCGCACCCCGAAGCCCCGGGTCTCGCCGTCGTCGATGCCCGTCACACGCCGTTCGCGGGTGGCGATGAAGCGGTTGCGGACGGTGCCCACGCGCACGTCCGCGTACGAAGCACCGGCCGAGCGGGCCGCGTCCAGCGCGCGGAAGGCGATGGCGCGTGCGAACGGGTCCCCCACAGTGCGGGGCCGCAGCGCCGCGTCGAGCAGGGAAGGATGGAGGGACAGCCCGGCCGCAGCGGCTGCGCTCCGCACCACGAATCCACGTCGGTCCATCGTGTCGTCTCCTCGGGCGGCGCATCGGCCGGCCGTCAGGGCCCGCCGGCCCGCCGTCTCATCGTCCACTCCACCGCCACCACCAGCGCGAGCAGCGCACCTGCCGCGAGCGGCAACCGGGGCTGCTCCGCGGGACGCCACGGGACCTCGGATACGGGCGCAGGGCCGCTCGCGTTCCCCGGGGCCACGGGAATGCCCGGGGCGTCCGCGCGCCCGGAGGCGATGGCCGTGAGCGCCACGTCCGCCGGGTCGGCGGCTCCAGGGGTCTCCACCACGGCCACACCGATCGGCCCACCGGGCCCGTCCACCCGCCACAGACCGGGCACCGCGGCCAGGAAGCGGGCCACACCGGGCTGGACATCGTACGGCTCTGCCCCCGCCCCGCCCACCCCCGCGATCACCGGCACCTGGACGACCCGCCCGTCCGGGGCTTCGACCTCCAGCGTGGCGGGCAGGCGTGCGCCCGCCTCCAGCGGGCGCACCTCGATGCGCACCGGTGTGCCCGGCAGCACCGGGCCGTCGGGGCCCACCAGCCGCAGGGGGGTCGGCAGGCCGCCTGCGGCCCACTCCACCCAGCCGCGCCACCACGCGCGGTGGGCCTCGACCGCTCCGCCCTCCATGCGCCAGCGCCAGGTCTCGGGCAGGCCCAGGAAGCCCACCCGGCCGCGTCCGACCTGCGCCACCGCCGCGACCGGCCGGCCGGCGCTGTCGGTGGCGGCCACCGACGCGGAGACGTCCCCGGCCAGCGTCACCAGACCCGACCGGACGGGCGCCGCCGGGAGCGGGCTCAGCTCGGCCGGAAGCGCCCAGCCCGGCGCCGCCCCCACCGGGAGGGGGATGCCCACACCCAGCGAGTCCCCCAGGCCCCACCCGGTCAGCAGCGCGGTCAGGCCGGGGGAGGGGCGCCGCCCGTCGAGCCCGGGCGCGAGGAGCACGCCCCCGCCCGAGGCCACGAAGCTGCGAAGGGACTCGATGAGGGCCGCGTCGGGGCGGACGTCCCCGAGCAGCAGCACCACGTCGTAGGCGGCGAGCTCCTGCGGCCCATCGGCGGGGATGTCCACACGACCCAACTCCACCCGGGCGTCCACCTCCGCCCCGGCCTCGTCCAGCGCGCGCAGCGCGAAGCGCGACTCCCAGCCGGGCTCGCCCGTGCGGGCCAGCACGCGCACGGGTCTGGCCGGTCCCACCCACGCCCCGACCGCAGCGGTGTCCCGCCCGCTCCACGCGGACCAGCCCTGCCAGCCCTCCCGGGCGGGGCGGACCTGCAGGCCCACCCGACCGACGCCCTCCGGACCGATGGGGACGTCCACCGAGTCGACCGCGCCCGGGCCCTCCGTGAAGTGGAGCCACACCGTCTCCCCGGGCGCGCCGTGCACCGTGGCGGCCAGCGCGGCCGCACGTCCCGCCCGCGGCCGGTCGGGGGCGACCAGCGACACCGTGCGGGGCGGGCCCACGGGCAGGGTCAGCGGCGGCACCGCGGGACCGGGTGCCAGCAGCGCCAGCGCGGCGGCGTCGGGTGCAGTCGCGCCGCTCCAGCGGATGCGTGTGGGTGGAGCTGGGGCCAGCAGCGCGCCCGCGACGCGTGCGGCCTCCGGCCGCTCCAACAGCAGCGTGCGGGGAACGCCGGCACCGGGCTCGCGCAGCAGCAGCAGGCCCAGCACCGCCAGGCCACCCAGCAGGACCCCCCGCAGGAGGGCGGGGACGCTCATCGGGTCAACGCGTAGAGCAGGACGTTGACGCCGAAGCGGGTGTTGTCGAGCGCCAGGAAGCGCTTGTTCTCGGCGTGGTAGTTCCACTCCGAGGCGTAGTCCTTGTTCGAGTAGAGCACGCCGATGCGCCCACCCTGCTCGATGGCGAACAGCTCGCGGTGGATGAGGCCGTCTCCCCAGCCCGACAGCTCGTGGCCGGTGATGGGCGGGCCGTCCTCGAACGGGAAGAACGTGGAGTAGAGCGCGTGGTCGGACGGCAGCGGTTGGAGCGCGTCCGCGCCGAAGATGCGGGCCAGCTCCGACAGCACGGACCGGTGGAAGGCGCCGTCGATGTCGTGGTTGTGGTCGTCGATGAAGAGGAAGCCGCCGCGCTCCACATAGCGCTTCAGGTTCTCGCTCTCGGCCTCGTCCAGGCGGAGCGGCAGGTGTCCGGTGAGGAACACGAACGGATAGCGCAGCAGCTCCGGGCTCGAGAGATCCACGATCACGCCCTCGCCGTCCACCGGCAGCGACGTGTACTGCGCGAGCGAGTGGGCGAGGTTGGACGGCACCAGCGGCGCGGAGTCCCAATCGCCCGAGCCGTAGCGCGCGGTCGCGAACACGAAGGGCGGCGTCACTGGTGCGCCCCGGGCCGGGCGTGCGTCCGCGGTGTCCGGCGCCGCGGCCCGGCGCGCCAGCCAGGCGGCGCCCGCGGCGTCCGTGGCCACGGGCAGCGGAGCGCCTGTCCCTGCGGAGCGCGCGGGCGTCAGGGCCCGGCGCGCCTGTGCCAGCAGCCTACGCGCGTCCTCCGGCTCCGCCGCGTCCACGCGGTCGGCCGCCCGCGCCACCGCGCTGGCCGCCTCCACCGATCCGTCCGGAGCGCCCAGCAGGGCCGCGGCCAGATCGCGCAACCGGAGTGCGAGCGCTGCATCGGCGTCGTCCCCGAGCGCCGACAGCGCGGCCTCCACGTCCCCACGCCAGTGGGCGGCGTCCGGCGCGGCGTCGCCCCGAACGCGCGCCGCCGGTCGGGCCTCGTCCACCTCGCCGGTGCCGCGCGCGGCCGCCAGGTCGAGCGGGGGTCGCGTCACGCGTCCGCGCGCGTACACACGGTCGGCTTCGCGCAGCGCCTGCAGATGGTCGAGCGCCACGTGCTGTGGGGGGAGGGAGGGCTCGGCCTCCGCCTGCCGCAGAAGGCGGCTGGCGTCCCACATGGCGTTGAAGGCCGACACCAGGTCGTTGTTGACCTCCACGATCGGGCTGCCGTCGTGGTCGTGGCCGGGCGGCTCCAGGGCGGGGGGCGGCCGGGTGGGGTCGGCGGGCTCGGGCTCGTCGTCGGCGTGCTCGTCGGGCGCGGCCTCGCGCACGAACATCACCTCCTCCACCCGCTCGCGCAGACGATCCTGCTCGTCCGCGATCTGCGCGGCCTGCGCGGCGAAGCGCTCGTCCGTCAGCGTGTCGCGCGCGGCGATGAGCTCCTCGGTGAGCAGGATGATCATCCGTTGCGACAGCACCGGATCGCGCTCGCGCTCGATCGGGAAGCCGATCAGGGTGGTCACCTCCGCGAGGCCGTCCTCGTCCGCGACGCGGATCAGACGCGTGGCGGAGACGCCGAGCGCGGGCCCGGTCACGTCGTTGCGGTCGCGCGCCTCCGCGCGCACGTGCAGCACGTCCCCCGGGCCCAGGCCGGTGCCGGCGACATCGAGGTCCAGCACCCCGACGAGCGTGTCCCCCCGGCGCTCGACCGCGTCCCACGCCCAGGTGCCCTCCTCGAACGAGAAGGACTCCCCGCTTCCGCTCGAGCGCACCCAGTGCAGCTCCCACGGACCGGTGCCGTAGTCGTCGGTGGCGCGCGCCGCGATCCGGACCGTGCCGGACGCCTGCGCCAGCACCAGGTCGGCCGCCGGTCGCTCCAGGGTCACCTCCGGAGGGCGATCCTCCAGGACGGACAGCGCGATCACGCGCCGGTCCACGACGTCGCCGTCCGGTGCGGGGCGGAGGCGGAGGTCCACGCCGCGGTCCGCCGGACCCACCGTCCAGCGCGCCACGGCCGCACCGGCGCCCGACTCGAGCCGGAGGGGCCCCACGCCCACGCGGTCGGCCTCGACCACCCCACCCCCGCGCTCCACCCGGAGGGTGAGCACGGAGCCCGGCAGGACCGGGACGACCCCGGAGGCGTCACTGCGCCGGACGGGCAGGCCCGTGTAGGCGGGCGGCGTCACCTCGAGGGCGAGCCCGGTGAAGGCCGGCGGCGGAGCCGTGGGATCGGCGACGGCTCCAGCCCCGGCGGCGCCGGGACCCGCCCCGGCCGCCCGGCCATCCTCCAGGTGCACCCAGCGCGCGCGAAGCCCCTCCAGGCCCACCGGGTGGAGGGCGAGCGCCAGGCCCAGCGCCACCAGGCCCGTGGCGGCCCAGCCGGCCGGGCGTCCGCTGTCGACCGGGACCACGCGCGCCGGGGAGACGGCGCGGGCCCGCACCTCGGCCCGGCGCCGGAACGCCGCCCCGGTGGGCCCGCTCAGGTCGCCTTCCAGGGCGGTGGTCAGCAGGTGCTCGAGGGCCGGGTCGCGCTCCTCCACCAGGAGGGCCGCGCGGCGCGTGTCCCCGAGTCGCCGGGCGGTCCGCGCGCCGAGCGCGAGCGCGACCCCGGCCAGCAGCGCCGGGAGCCACCGCAGCACCGCCCGCGCACCCGTCTCCAGCCCCACCAACGCGTCCAGCCCCAGCAGCAGCAGCGCCGCCGCGGCCGCGAGCGCCAGCGCCGCCAGCGCGCCCTGCAGCCACGCCCGGCCCCGCCAGCGCCGTTGCACGGCGCGCAGGAGCGCGTGGACCGCGTCTCCACCGATCCGGGACGGGGTCATGATCGCCGTCCGCGCTCGAGCCGCGTGACCCGCACCGTCTCCGCCACGGCCACCAAAAGGGCCGCGGCCAGGAGCCAGCCCTCGAGCGGGCGTCCCGGGCCCGGGCCGAGCGCCGCGGCCGCCACCGGAGCGGGCGCGCCGCCGGCGAGAAGCGCGCGCGCGGCCTCGTCCAGGGCCGCGTCGGCGCCGGTGGCGTCGTCCGCCGACCGGCACCCGTCCACCAGCGTCCGGATCAGCGCCGGATAGGAGGGGTCCTCCCGACCGGCCTCCCAGGGCGCGCCGTAGCGCACGACGCAGCCGGCGCCCCACGGGAGCGCCGCGGCCACGGGTCCGCCGTCCACGCGCACCACGGGAAGGAGCCTCCCCTCCGCCGGCGCCGCGGCGCGCCCCGGCTCGAGCCTGGCGTCGTGGAGGGGGAGCCTGCGATTCCCGACCCGCAGCCCGGACGGTGCGGCCGCGGCCGCGGTCGTGGCCCAGCCCTCGGCGTCCCACAGCGCGTTCAGGGGCGGAGGAAGGGCGTCCGCGGCCGGCGCCACCACCAGCACGGTGTCGCCCAGGCGTCGGGCCCGGTCCAGCGCCGGCTGGAGCGCCGCCGCCACCGAGACGAAGTGGAGCGTGGGCGCGTCCCCCTCGGGGGCGGACTCTGCCACGCGGTAGCCCAGGACCTCCAGGGCGGCCCGGAGCGGGGCGGGAGCGCCGGGGTCCACCCGAGCACCAGCGGGCATCCCGGCGCCGCGCGTCGACGCGGACGGGTCGCCGGGGGCGCCGGCAGGACCGGTACGGTGCGCATCGGCTCCCGGCGTCCGCCCGGACGGGTCTTCTCCGCCCGCCGCCCCCTCCCCGACCGCCACCACCCGCAGCGGTCCCGGCCAGGCCTCCGCGCGGAGCAGCCCGAGCTGCGCATCCCAGGCGCTCCAGCGCGGACGGGTGATCAGCACGGCCTCGACGTCGCGGGTCGTCGTGTGCGGGAGGGCGCCGCGCAGGGCGCGCAGCGCCACCAGGTAGGAGGACTCCTCGCCCGTTGTGCCCTGCTCGGCCACGGCGCTGGTGTCGGCCGCCGGCACGGCCGTCCCGGGGACCGACGCGAACGGGACGATCCAGGTGCCCTCCACCCCGGCCTCACGGGCGGCGGCCGCCCGTGCTTCGGCCCACACACCCGCCATGCCGGCACCCCGGTCGAGCAACACCACACGCGTGCTGCCGTCCTCCCGGTCGGGCCGCCACCGTGGGGCGGAGAACAGCGCGCCCAGCAGCAGGGCCAGCAGCATGCGCAGCGCGAGCACGCCCGGATCCGTGGGACGGCGCCGGAAGCGCAGCGTGCTGCGCGCGTCCTCGCGCAGAAAACGCGCAGTGGGGAGGGGAGCGCGGTCCGGCGGTCGCGGCGCCAGGAGGTGCAAGACGAACACGAACCCGGCGAGCATCGCGCCCGCCACGAGCGCTCCCGGCGCTCCGAACGCGATCATCGCAGCGCCAGCCAGGAGCGGAGCGCGTGCCCGATCGGCGCGTCGGTCGTGAGCGGCACCAGCTCCGCGCCCCGTTCGTGGAAGCCGGCGGCGAGTCCGTCGTACCACGCTGCCACGCGCGTCCGGAACTGCGGATCGTCCCCGGGTGCGGCGGCGATCTCGGCACCGGGCCGCTCCGGGTCGAAGAAGCGCGCCGGCCCGAGCGGCTGCAGACCGAGCTCGACCGGCGTGGCCACGCGGAAGCCGATGACCTCGTCGCCCCGGGCCCGCAATCGACCCACCGCGTCCAGCAGGCCCGTGTCGTCCAGGAAGTCGGACAGGATGAGCACGCGTCCCTGGCGGCGCAGCGCCTGGCCCACGCCGTCGAGCGCGTCGGCCAGCGAGCCGGTGCCCTCCGCCCGCAGGCGTTCGAGCGCGAGCAACACCTCGTGCAGGTGACCGCTGCGGTTGCGGGAGGGCAGGGCCAGCCGCACGCCGTGGGGCCCCGTGGTCGCCAGCCCCACTGCGTCGCCCGCGCGGAGCATGACGTGCGCGAGCGCGGCCGCCAGGTAGGAGGCGTAGCGCAGCTTGCTCGGCTCGGAGCCGAAGCCCATCGAGGAGGACGTATCGAGCAGCAGGAACGCCTGCAGGTTGGAGTCCTCCCGGAACTCCTTCACGTACAGGCGATCCGTGCGCGCGAAGAGGCGCCAGTCGATGTGGCGGACGTCGTCGCCCTGCTGATAGGAACGATGCCGCGTGAACTCCTCGCCCGCACCCAGGAACGGGGACCGGTGCAGGCCGGAGATGAAGCCGGCCACCACCTGCCGCGCCACGATCTCCAGGCCACCCAGGCCCGCGAGGAGGCCCGGTGGAAGCAGATCCGCGGAGCGTGCCGTCGCGGTCATCGACTTCAGCGGACGCCGCTCGTCGGCGGCGGCACCGCATCCAGGAGCCGCGTGACGACGTCGTCGGTCGACGTGCCCTCGGCCTCCGACTGGAACGTGAGCAGGATGCGGTGACGGAGCACCGGCGCCGCGATCCGCCGCACGTCGTCCGGCGATACGTGCAGCCGTCCGCGCAGGAGCGCGTGGGCCTTGGCGCCGAGGATCAACGCCTGCCCGGCGCGCGGACCTGCCCCCCAGCGCAGCGCTCCCGAGACGGTGGGGCTCCCGCCGTTGCGGCCGGGGCGCGTGGCGCGCACCAGGTCGGTGGCGTACCCGATGACCGCATCCGACACGGGCACCGAGCGCACCAGGCGCTGCAGGCCGAGGATCCCTTCGGCGTCCAGGACCGGGGTCACCGACGGCGCCTTCAGACCGGTGGTGGCGCGCAGGATCTCGGCCTCCTGGTCCCGCTCCGGGTAGTCGACCCGGATCTTCAGCATGAAGCGGTCGAGCTGGGCCTCCGGCAGCGGATAGGTGCCCTCCTGCTCGATCGGGTTCTGGGTGGCGAGCACGAAGAACGGCGTGGGCAGCCGCAGATCCTCGCCGGCCACGGTGACCGTGCCCTCCTGCATGGCCTCCAGCAACGCGGACTGGGTCTTGGGCGGTGCGCGATTGATCTCGTCGGCCAGCAGCACCTGCGTGAACACAGGGCCCTGGAGGAAGCGCGCCTCACGTCGCCCGCTGCTGCGGTCCTCCTCGATGACCTCGGTGCCGGTGATGTCGCCGGGCATCAGATCGGGCGTGAACTGCACGCGCCGGAACTGGAGCTCGAGTGCCTCCGCCACCGTGCGGACGAGCAGGGTCTTCGCCAGGCCGGGCACGCCTTCCAGGAGCGCGTGCCCCCCGGACAGGATCGTGAGCAGGATCTCCTCGAGCGCGGCCTCCTGCCCGACGATCCGCTGTGCCACCTCGGCACGCAGACGGGCGGCGGCCGCCAGCAGCCGCTCGGCCTCCTGCTCCACCCGCTCCGCGTCTTCCAACCGGGACGTCTCTGTCATGCGCTCCTCTACCGTGGACGGTCCGGGCCTGGTCCCCGGGCGCGCCGTGCGTACCCGCGCGGGACGCCAAGGATCGGGGGGCGGGCGTGGCGGCGGCCGCTTCGGGGATGCCTGGCGGGGCGCTCGTGGTTGCTCTCCGCGGACGCGCCGAGGAGGACCGTCGCGCACGCGGACCTCAGGGCCGCTGATACCCGTACAGCGAAGGAAGCGCGTGCGCGCGGTAGAAGATGGCGGGTTGTCCCCGCCAGCGTGGCTCCGCCGACCAGACCACGGAGCCCGCCGGGGTCACCTCCGCGATGTGGGCCGGCACGCCGAAGCCGACGAGCGTGTTGCCGTTGGTCAGACGCTCGGCGCCGCTCACGAACATGCTGAACAGCGGCGGGTCGGGCCGGTACTCCCACACCATCGTGGCGGTGCGGGCGTCCAGGTCCAGCGCGTACTCGACCGCGCGACTCTGCGGGGGGTCGTGCCGGACACCGTTGTCGAAGAGCAGCAGGTTGCCGTTCGGGAGGGTGCGGGCCATGTGCTGCGCGCTGAAGAAGCCCAGCGGATCGCCCACGAATGCGAACTCGTTGTGGACGCCCCCCAGGCGCCAGAGGATGTCGCCGCTGCGGCCGTCGATGGCGGTGACCTCCCCCAGGTGCCGCCACGAGACCACGTAGTTGCCGTCGGAATCGACATCGATCGAGTTCGGGTGCTCGAAGTCCAGCACGGGCTGGTTGCGCAGGGACTCGGGGGGCTCGATCCAATCGGCCGGATCGAGGTGATCCCACGCGTTCCACTCGAACTCCACGGCGCCCGCCGCCGTGAGTCGCTGCAGACGGTGTCCCGCCACCAGCGCGCCGTCGATCCCGCCCCAAGGGCGGAAATCCATGGTGCGGTGATCGTACGCGAGCAGGTGGATCCGCTCGAGCGCGCCGCCCTCGAAGTCCAGCAGCAGCTCGTGGGAATCCGTGTAGAGCCCACCGGCGGCCTCGTACTCCCGCACGATGGAGCCATCCAGGCCGAGTTCCACATAGCGGCCGTCCAGCGGCTCGAACCCGCTGGTCTCGCCCACGAACACGGTGATGTGGCCGTTGGGCTGCTGCTTGGTCTCCTTGGCCGGGTTGGGGGCCACCGGATACTCGTGCAGCTCCCGGTACCAGCGGATCCGGCCCTGCCGGTCGAAGGCGTACACGAGGCCCGGCGTGCCCAGGTTGCCGCCGTTGACGAGCGTCAGCGGGTGGGTGGGCGTGCCGGTGGTCGCGATCGTCACCTCACGCAGCCGCTCGGGCAGGGCACCGGTGGTGAAGGTGTCCGCGGTGGCGGAGGCCCGGCCCTCGGGGCCGGCCAGGTCCACGATCGTCGTGTAGGCCCGCTCCTCCAGCAGGCCGAGCGCGAGCAGCGTCCCCTTGCCCGCGGTGAGTGCCACCCACGGCGTCGTGTCCGGCGGTTCCCCGGACGTCTGGAGGCGCAGCCGGGCGGAGTCCGCGAAGCTCGCCTCGATCTCCACGGAGACCGACAGGCTGTTGTGGGGATTGGGGGTGACGACGGCCGCGCCGAGGCTCGGGGGGAATGGATCCGCGATCACCGTGGGCGGGTCCGAGCAGGCGCTGGCACCCAGGGAAGTCGCGGCGCAGCAGAGCCACCACGGACCGCGGCGGAGGCGCAGGGGAAGTGGGCGTCGGGCGTCGGTCACCGGCCCAGGATGCGCGGCGGCGGAGCCGGACGCCAGCGCACGGCGACCGCGGCGCGGCGCGCATCGCCGCGACCCGCCCCCGGGTCACCCGGTGGGGTTCGGCTCCGAGCCTACCGCTTCGTCCACATCAGGATCACCCCGCAGCGCGCGTCCCCGAACTGGGGAGGCACCTCGGCCGGGCTGTCGTAGACCTCGAGCCCGGCCAGATCCCCCGCGGCCACCAGGTTGTCGAAGTCGGTGGCCGGCGGCGTGGTCCCTCCGAACTCGACGATCGCGTTGTCCAGGTAGATGCGGGGAAAGCACGGGGGCCGGTTCTGCATGGTGCTGCGGAGCGCGTAGCGGGTGATCACCGCGCGGAAGGGCATGCCGGTGCCGCTCTCCAGGACCTGCACTCCGGGGATGACCCGCAGCAGATCGGTGGGGCGGATGGGTGCCCGCTCGGCGATCTCCTGCTCGTCGAGGAACGTGCCCGGCCACAGCCGCTGCCGCTGGTAGAAGCCCGCCGCCTGCAGGCGGATGGAGGTCCGCTCCACGGCCACGGCCAGGGAGTCGAGCAGCACGGGACGCGGGTCCACATGGAAGGTCACGAGGGTGTTGCGCGTCGTGCTCAGCTCCACCGGACCGTCTACGTAGGTCTCGGCCGACAGGTGGCTGACCCGCACGTAGTAGACGCCATCTTGCGGGACCGGGATGGCGAAGCGGCCGTCGAACCCCGTGAAGGCGGTCGCCACGACCTCCTGCCGCAGATCGATGAGCTCGACCGCGGCCGACGCGATCGGGCTGTCCCAGGTGGTATAGAGTGTCACGCCCTGGATGTACTGGGCCGCACCGGGTGCCGCCGTCGCCGCCAGGGCGAGCAGCCCTGCACCCACCGACGCCCCTTGTCGACGACGCCGGTGCGCCGTCCCCGCTGCCCCACGTCCCGTCATCAGCTCCCCCTGCCCGCGGTCCCTCGTTGCTACGCGCCGGTGCCGCCTGGGGTCCATACCGGGTTGGCCGCGCATGGGCCTGGCCCTCCGCAGGATCCAGGCCCCGCCTCTCCGCACCGACGTGGCCCCCCCTTCCCGCTTTCCCTAGCTTCCGGCATGTCCACCGCGGGCGCGAAGCGCATCCTCTGGGTCGATGACGAGATCGACTTCCTGAAGCCCCACCTGCTGTTCCTGCAGCAGCGGGGCTATCACGTGGACGCCATCGCCAACGGGGACGACGCGCTGGCCCTCCTCGGCGAGAACCCGTACGACCTGGTGCTCCTGGACGAACAGATGCCGGGCCGCCGCGGCCTGGAGGTCCTGGAGGTGCTCCGCCGCCGTGATCCCCACGCCCGCGTGGTGATGATCTCCAAGTCGGAGGAGGACCGCACCATGACGGAGGCCATCGGGCGCCGGGTGGACGACTACCTGGTCAAGCCCACGAGCCCCCGGCAGGTGCTCTCGGTGGTGACGCGGATCCTCGAGGGCTCGTCCATCCAGCAACAGCGGGTGGCGCAGGACTTCGCGGCGCGTTTTCCGCAGCTCTCGCGCAAGAAGGCCGAGGCGGCCGACGCCGACACGTTCCGTGAGGTCTACGCCGAGCTCGTGGACTGGCACATCCGTCTGGAGAACGCGGGCGAACACGGCTTGTTGGAGAGCGTGCAGGGCCTGACCGAGGAGCTGCGTCGCGACTTCGGGACCTGGACGGTGCGGCAGTACCCGGCCTGGCTCCGGGCCGGCCGCGACGACCGGCCGCGCCTGTCCGTGGACGTGGTCGCGGACTTCCTGGTGCCCGCGCTCGGGCCCGACCCGGTCTATTTCGTGGTCCTCGATTGTATGCGGTTGGACCAGTGGCGGGTCATCGCGCCGCTGCTGTCCCCCTGGTTCGACGTCGAGGAGCACTTCCAGTTCTCGATCCTGCCCACGGCCACGCCCTACGCGCGCAACGCCATCTTCTCCGGTCTCTTCCCGGACGAGATCGCGCGCCGCAACCCCGGCTGGTGGGACCTGTCCGACGACGAGGGGAGCCTCAACGCCTTCGAGGACCGGTTGCTCGCCGAGCAGTTGAAGCGGCTCACGGGTCGGGAGATCCCGGTCCACTACGAGAAGATCTTCGGGGATCGGGGCAGCGAGCAGGTGCGGGCGCGGATCCGCTCGGCGCTCGGCAACGGTGGCGTCATCGCCCTGGTCTTCAACTTCGTGGACCTGATGACGCACGGGCGCTCGGAGTCACCGATCCTGATGGAGGTGGCGCGCGACGCGGCGGCCCTGCGCGACCTCACCCGCTCGTGGTTCGAGCGCTCCGCGCTCTTCCAGGTCCTGCGGGAGGCGGCGCAGGAAGGCCGGCAGGTCATCTTCACCACCGACCACGGCTCGCTGCACTGCATGCGGCCGGCCACCGTGTTCGCGCGCAAGGATGCCACGTCCAACCTGCGCTACAAGTTCGGCAGCGACATCCGGGCGGAGGATCCCAAGGCGGTCCTCATGGCCAAGAACCTCACGGACCTGCGACTGCCCGCGGGCAAGCCCGGTGTCCACTGCCTGATCGCGCTGGACGACCACTTCTTCGTCTATCCGACCAAGCTCCGGGAGTACCAGGCGCGCTATCGCGGCTCCTTCCTGCACGGCGGCGTCTCGCCCGAAGAGATGATCGTGCCGGTGGCCCGCCTGCTCCCGCGCGGCCGCTGAGTCCAGATCCGGTGCCCCCGGTTCCGTGAAGCTCTACCTGCGCGTCCTCGGCTATCTGAAGCCCCACGCCGGCGTCTTCGTCGTGGCCGCGCTGGCGATGTTCATCTTCGCCGCGCTCGATGCGTTCTCGCTGGCGCTCCTGATCCCGTTCCTGCAGACGCTGTTCGGAGGATCGGGCGTGGGGGCGTCGAGCGGGGGCCGCCTGGACGCGATGCTGGACGCCACCATCGGTCGGGTCGTGGACCTGCGAGGCGATCCCCAGGATGCCATCCAGGGGATCATCCTGTTCATCCTGGTCGTCGTCACGCTCAAGAACATCTTCGACTTCATCCAGAACGTGCTGGTGGCGCGCGTGGAGCAGGGCGTCACGCGCGACCTGCGCGACGATGTCTACGACCACCTGCTCGAGCTCGACCTGGCCTTCTTCGGGCGCACCCGCACCGGCCAGATCATCTCTCGCCTCACCAACGACGTCGAACAGCTGCGCACCCTGGTGACGCGCGAGCTGGCCAAGACGCTGTCGTCGTTCTTCGAATTCACGGCCGCCATGGTCCTGATGCTGGGTCTGTCGGTCAAGCTCACGCTCGCCGCGTTCCTGGTGGTGCCGGGCGCCATGGCCATCTGGGGCCCGCTGGTGAAGAAGCTGCGGCGGGGAGATCGGCGCGTCCTCGACCTGGCCGGCCAGGTGAGCTCGCACATCCAGGAGACCCTCTCCGGCATCCGCCTGGTGAAGACCGCCTCGGCGGAAGGACACGAGCGCGAGCGCTTCCGCGCCCTGACCCGCAGCTACTTCCGCACGTTCCTGCGCACCCAGAAGTGGCGGGCGCTGGCCGCGCCCATCACGGAGCTGCTGGCCGCCTTCGGGACCGTGGTGCTGCTGTGGTACGGCGCCCGTCTGGTCCTGGTGGAGAATGCGCTGAGCGGCGCCGAGTTCGTGGGCTTCCTGGTCCTGAGCATGAAGCTCTACTCGCCGGTGAAGTACCTCTCCAAGCTCCCCGCGCTCGTCCAGCCGGGCCTCGTGGGCGCCGAGCGCGTCTTCGAGTTCATGGATGCGCCCATCGAGATCCGGAACCGCGCCGACGCCCGTCCCTTCTCCGGACTCGAGCGCGAGATCGTCTACGACGGCGTCTCCTTCGGCTACCGCGCCGGCGACCACGTCCTGCAGGACGTGTCCTTCCGGGTGCCGCGGGGCAGCGTGGTCGCGCTGGTGGGGCCGAGCGGGGCGGGCAAGAGCACGCTCGTGGACCTGCTGGGCCGCTTCTACGAGGTGGGGGAGGGTGCCATCACGATCGACGGCACCGACATCCGCGACTTCGAGGTGCGGAGCCTGCGCCGTCAGCTCGGGATCGTGTCGCAGGATACGGTGCTCTTCCACGACACCGTGCGCGCGAACATCGCCTATGGTCTGGACCACGTGGACGACGCCGCCCTGGAACGGGCGGCCCGGGCCGCCCACGCCCACGAGTTCATCCAGCACCTCCCCAAGGGCTACGACACCGTCGTGGGGGAGCGTGGCGCCGAGCTGTCGGGTGGACAGCGGCAGCGCATCTCGATCGCGCGGGCGATCCTGCGCGATCCGCCCATCCTGATCTTCGACGAGGCCACGAGCGCGCTGGACACCGAGTCGGAGCGGCTCGTGCAGGCGGCCATCGAAAGGTTGCTGGCCGGCCGCACGGTGTTCGTGATCGCACACCGACTCTCCACGATCCGGAAGGCCGACCAGATCCTGGTGTTGGAGAACGGACGGGTCGTCGAGCGCGGGGACCATCGCGCGCTCCTGGACGAAGGCGGCCTCTACAGCCGGCTCTACGCGCTGCAGGCCGCGGGCAGCGAAGGCTGAGGCATGGAGGAGCGCAGGCCCACGGTCGCGCACCGGCTGGAGCACGCGGGGCTGTCCGCCGTGCAGACGCTGGTGCGTCTCGTGCCGGAGTCCGCGGCCCTCGCGGTGGGCGCCGGAGTGGCGCGGACGGCTGGTGCGCTCCGCATCCGGCGCCGGCAGGTGGACGAGAGCCTGGCGCTGGCCTTCGGGGACCGCCCGGCCGGATGGCGGGCGCGGATCGCGCGCGAGGCCTACGGCCATCTGGGCCGCGAGGTGGCCATGCTGCTGCGGTTGGGCGCGCTCCGCGGTGCGGCGTTGCGCGAGGCGGTGCTCGCACACACCACCTGGGGCGACGCCGCCACCGAAGCGTTGTTCGCGGAGCTGCTGGAGGCGGCTGCGGCTGGACAGGGCAGCGTGCTGGTGACCGGACACCTGGGCAACTGGGAGCTGGCCGGGGCGGCCCTGGCGGTGCGCGGGCTGCCCCTGGATGCGGTGGCGGTGCGCCAGCGCAACCCGCTCATCGACCGTGAGCTGCGCCGCCATCGGGACGCGCTGGGCTTCGGCGTGCTGGATCGCAGGGAAGCCGCCACGCGGGTCCCGGCCGCGCTGCGGGCCGGGCGCACCGTCGCGCTCGTCGCCGACCAACACACGCCGGGCGGCGTGGTCCTCCCCTTCTTCGGGCATCCGGCGGCCACGCCGAAGGGACCGGCCGTGTTCGCGCTGCGCACCGGCGCGCCGGTCCTGGCGGGGTGCGCGGTGGTCCGGCCCGGGCCGCCCCGGCGGTATCACGTCTTCCTGGAGCGGATCGAGGTCCCGCGCTCGGGAGACCTGGACGCCGATATCCGATCCGTTACCGGATCGTTCACGAAGGCCCTGGAACGGCGTATCGAGGCCGATCCGGGCCAGTACCTGTGGCATCACCGCCGCTGGCGGCGACGTCTCCTGGAGGAACCGCCCCCGGCGGCCCCGGTATTACGCGGCAACCGACCCTGACCGGATCCTCCCCATGATCTACATCTGCATCCCGGCCCACGACGAAGCGCGCACCCTGGGTGTGCTGTTGTGGAAGATCCGGAAGGTCATGCGGGAGTTCGGCCGGGACTACCGCATCCTGGTCCACGACGACGGGTCCCGGGACGGCACCGCGGAGCTGCTGGGCCGCTACGCGCGCGTGGTCCCGCTGGACATCGAGCGTTCCTCGAGCGCCCGCGGCTACGGCGCGACGTTGCACGCCCTGCTCGAGCGGGCGGCGGAGGTGTCGCCCTACCCGAAACGGGACGTGGTGGTCACGCTGCAGGCCGACTTCACCGAGAGCCCCGACGCCATCGTCCCCATGGTCAAGGCCATCGAAGGGGGCGCCGATCTCGTCTGCGGCACGGTGACCGAGGACCGGGGCCGGACGCGCGGAGAGCGCTTCACGCGCTGGGCCGCGGGCCGACTCCTGGGCTCCTCGCTCCGCGACGCACCCGTGCCCGATCCCTTCTGTGGCCTCCGGGCCTTCCGGGTGATCGTGCTCAAGAAGGCGCTTCGCTCCGGGCAGTTCACGCCCCTGGCGCCCCTCTCCGGACCGGCCGTCAACCTGGAGGTCCTGCGCTCGCTGTCGCCCTTCGCCCGACGCCTCGTGGAGAGCCCCGTCGTGGAGCGGGGGGATCTGCGCCAGCGTCCGTCCCGGCTCCGGGTCCTGTCGGCCCTGCGCTCGTTCGGACGGATCCGGGGTCGCGTCTGGACGGTCGGGGTCGAGGACGCCGCGTGAGGCGCCTTGCGCAGGCGGCGCTGTGGATGGTCGTGGCCGCGCTTCCGGTCCCGGCCCAGGCCCAGTCCGAAGCCCAGGCCAACGGCGCGGGAGACCAGCCGCTGAACTGGCCGCGCACCCTGGTGGAGATGCCCTGGGGACCGGGGGAGCGGCTGGGCTACAAGCTCAAGTTCGGCTGGTTCAACGCCGGGCGGGGCACCATGTCCGTCGAGGGCGTCGAGAACGTGCGCGGCAAGGCCGCCTACCACATCCGCTGGACGCTGGACGGTGGGCTACTGGGCGCCGAGGTCCACGATCGCTACAGCTCGTACGTGGACGTGGAGAACATCACCAGCCGCCGCTTCATCCAGGACATCCACGAGGTCAACTACAAGCGGCACCGCGAGTACGAGATCTACCCGGAGGAGCAGCGCTGGGAGCGGATGGACAACGACGATGCCGAGACCATGCAGGCCACGCTGCCGCTGGACGACATCTCCTTCGTCTACTTCGTGCGCTCGCTGCCCCTCCAGGTCGGGGACGTGGACACGATCCCGCGCTACTTCAAGGACAGCGGGAATCCCGTCATCGTGCGGGTCCTGCGCACCGAGACCATCGAGGTGCCGGCCGGCACCTTCGAGACCGTGGTGGTGCAGCCGCTCATCCGGACCTCCGGGCTGTTCGGGGAGGGAGGCAAGGCGGAGCTGCACTTCACGAACGACGAGCGCCGCATCCTGGTCTACATGAAGTCGGATCTCACGATCGGGTCGTTGAGCCTGCATCTCGAGTCCATCGAGGAGGGCACGCCGATCACGCAGGAGTTCCTGCGCGCGCAACGCCTCCGCATCCGGTAGGAGGAGACGCGCCCCGTGCGTCTGTCGCTGCGCAAGATCCGCCTCCGGCTGGTCTGGCTCCTGATCCTGCCCTTCCTGTGGTTCGCCGCGCCCACCCCGGCCCTCCTGGCTACCGGCGCCGCCGTGGCACTCGTGGGACTGGCCATCCGCGCCTGGGCGGCGGGCTACATCCACAAGGAGATGGAGCTCGCCACCGACGGGCCCTACGCGCACGTCCGCAACCCGCTCTACGTCGGCTCGCTCCTGGTGGGCCTGGGCGTCACGGTCGCGGGCGGTCAGTGGGTGTTCGTCGTCGCGTTCCTGCTGTTCTATGTCACGGTATACGGGCGCACGGCGCGGGGGGAGGCCGAGTTGCTCTCGGCCAAGTTCGGCGAACACTATCGCGCGTACGCTGCGCGCGTTCCGCTCTTCTGGCCGCGCCTGACGCCTGCCGCCGTCCCCGGGCCGCAGCCGCGGCCGCGCTTCACCGTGCGACGCTACTGGAAGAACCGGGAGTACGAGGCCGCCCTGGGGCTGCTGGCGGGCTTCCTGTTCCTGGCCGCCAAGCTGCTCTGGTGGCCGCGCTGAGCGCGCCGTGGGCCTGGGCTACGACGTCGCCTATCTGACCGCGGCCGTGCTGGCCAGCCCGGTGTGGGCCACCCGCATGCTCCGTACGGGCAAGTGGCGCACCGACTGGTCGGGGCGCTTCGGTCGGGGGGCCGCGCTGGCTCCCGATCCCCGGCCCACGGTGCTCGTGCACGGCGTGAGCGTCGGAGAGGTGGCCTCGGTGGCGCCGGTGCTCGCGGAGCTGGAGGCGCAGGGTCTGCGCCCCGCGATCGCCACGACCACCGATACGGGCGCGGCCCGGGCGGAGGCCCTGTACGGCAGCCGCATGCCGGTGCTGCGCTACCCGCTGGACGTCTCGGCGGCGGTCGCGCGCTTCCTGGACCGCACGCGGCCCGACGTCGTGGGGCTCGTCGAGCTGGAGGTCTGGCCGAACTTCGTGGCGGCCTGCACGGCGCGCGGGATCCCGGTTGCCGTGGTGTCGGGACGCCTGAGCGCCTCCAGCTTCGCGCGCTATCTGCGCGTGCGTCGACTCGTGGCCCCGACCTTCCGTCGGCTCGCCGCGGTGGGAGCGCAGACGGAGACCTACGCGGAGCGCTTCGTGGCGCTGGGCGTGCCCGAGGCGCGCGTGCGGGTGACGGACAGCACCAAGTGGGACGCCGCGCCCACCACCGTGGACGCTCAGGCCACGCGGGCCCTCGCGCTCGCGCTCGGGATCGACCGGTCCCGGCCGCTGGTCGTGGCCGGTTCGACCGGACCCGGCGAGGAGGCGCGCCTCCTCGCGGAGCTCCCGGCCGACCTGCCGTTGCTGATCGCGCCGCGCAAGCCGGAGCGCTTCGCCGAGGTGGCGGCGCTCGACCCGACCTTCGTACGACGCTCGCAAAGCCCCGACGGGACCGAACGCCCCCCGGGCAGCACCCGCATCCTGCTCGACTCCATGGGCGATCTCACCCACGCCTACGCCCTGGCGGACGTGGCCGTGGTCGGGCGCAGCTTCGTGGCGCTGGGCGGCTCCGATCCCATCGCGCCGGTCGCGCTGGGGCGCCCCGCCCTGATCGGCCCCTACCACGCCAACTTCGACGATGTGGTCGGCCATCTGGCCGGATCGGGCGCGCTGGTGGTGTCGGACCGGATCGTCGAGACGGTGCTGGGGTTCCTCGACGATCCCGAAGCCACCGCGACCGCGGTCGCGCGCGGGCGGGCGGTGATCGAGGCGCGCCGCGGCGCGGCCGGGCGCACCGCCGCGCTGCTGGGCTCGCTCGCCGGAGGGCGACCATGAGGATCGTGCAGGGTCGGTTCGCGAACCGGAGGCTGACGTCTCCCGGGGGACGGGTGCGTCCGACGGCCGAGACCGTACGCGACCGCTGGATCTCGCTGCTCGAGCCGCACCTGGAGGGCGCGCGGGTGCTGGATCTGTTCGCCGGCACGGGAGCGGTGGGTCTGGAGGCGCTCTCGCGTGGGGCGCGCTACGTGGACTTCGTCGAGAATGGCGCCGAAAGCCTGCACGCGCTCAAGGCCAACGTGGCGGCGCTCCGCGTGAAGGACCGGGCGCGCATCTTCAAGCGGGACGCCATCCCGTTCGTGGAGGCGCTGCCGGAGGGGGCCTACGACATCGCCCTGGCGGATCCGCCCTACCTGTCCGCCAAGCTGCTGCGCATCGTGGAGCAGTGGCGGGCCGTGCCGTTCGCGCGCATCCTGAGCGTGGAGCACGCGGTCACGCAGGAGCTGCCGGTGCGTGGTCGCTTCGTGGACGTGGAGGATACGCGCATCACCGTGCTGCTGGCAGGCCGCCACTCGAACGGAGGCTGATCCGATGCCTGGACCCGTGGTGAACGCGCGCCAGACCGTCCAGTCGCTCCCCGACCTGTGGTCGCCGCGCGTGATCGCACGGGTGGCGGATCAGTACGTGAAGGTGGCGCGCGTGCACGGCGAGTTCGTCTGGCACGATCACGCGAACCAGGACGAGCTGTTCCACGTGCTCGAGGGCGAGCTCGTGATCGAGTTCGAGGACGGCTCCGTCACCCTGCGTCCCGGGGACGTGCACGTGGTGCCGGCCGGCGTGCGTCACCGGCCCGTTGCGCGGGAGGAGTGCTGGGTCATGCTGGTGGAGCCCGTGGAGACCGAGCACACCGGTGCCGAGCGCACGCCGCTCACGCGCAGCATCGACGAGCAGCTCGGGACCGGGTAGGCGCCGAGGCCCACGTTACGCCGGCTCAGCGCCGGCTCCGCCCTCCGCGAACGCCAACCGCCCTTTCGCCGCCTCCAGCACCTCGTGCGTGGTGACCATGTGCATGCACGTGAAGAGGCCGTTGCAGACCGGATTCCTCCAGCAGGGGGCGCAGTGGATGTCCTCGCGCAGGATGATGCCGCGCTCGGTGGGGGTGCTCTCGTAGGGGAGGGACGCCCCGAAGATGCAGACGGTGGGACGATCGAACGCCAGCGCGATGTGCGTCAGCCCCGTATCCACCCCGATCGCCAGGCGTGCCCCCCGCACGATGGCGGATGCCTGCCCCAGGCGCGTGCGTCCCACCAGGTCCCGCAGCGAGGAAGGACCCTGCGCCAGCAGGGGCTCGGCGGCCGCGCGGTCGGACGGCCCTCCCAGCAGGACCGAGGGCAGCCCCAGCGCGCGCTCCAGCCCGTGCGCGACCTCCGCCCAGCGCTCCGCGACCCAGTGCTTCTGCGGCCACGTCGTGAAGGGGATCAGCACCGCATACCCGTCCTGGAGCCCCTCGCTGCGGGCCCACTCGGCCGCGAAGCGGGCATCCTCGTCCGAGACGGCCACCTCCATCGCGAAGCCGTCGGTCTCCAGACCGAGGCAGCGCGCCAGCTCGTGGTACTGCGAGGAGACGCGGGAGAGGTCGGGGTCGAAGAAGTCGTAGTGCACCAGCCGGTCGGCAAACTCGCGCGACCCGACGCCGACACGGGTGCGCGCGCCGGAGATGAAGACCAGCGACGCGCTCTTGAGCAGGCCCTGCAGATCGATGGCCAGGTCGAAGTGTCGCTCGTGCAGCAGGCGGCGGAAGGCGCGCACCCGCCGCCACACCGCGAGCAGCCGTCCGCGCTTGAGCAGCGCCTTGAGCTCCTGGCGTGGCCAGACCAGCACCTCGTCCAGGAGCGGGTGGTGCTGGATCAGGTCCACCGTGTGCGGCTCCGCCACCCAGGTGATCCGCACGTCGGGGAAGGTGCGCTTGAAGGCGCGCACGAGCGGGGTGGCGAACACGACGTCGCCCCGGGCGCTCAATCGGACCAGGAGGACCGAGCGCGGCGGATCGGCGCGCAGGTCGGGCGCCCGACGGCGGGCCTCCGGGCTGCGCGTCACGAGGGAGCGGGGCCCGACTCCATCAGGTAGAGCGAAGGGCCGTCGTAGGTGCGCCCCTTGATGCGGATGCGGAAGCGGTAGGCGCCGGGCATCGGGAAGACGACGTCCTCCAGCGGCATGATGAGCCGGGTGCGTGGCGGTGGCTGGTGGGCCGGGCGCGCGTCGACGTCCGTGTGGCCGTCGACGGTCAGCGCGGGCTTCCCGTTCGGATCCTCGAGGTCGACGCGGAACGAGAAGCGTCCGTGGTCGTCGTGCGCCCATTCGATGGCCACCACCAGCGCCATCGTGTGCTGGGCCGGGAAACCGGGCGCGTAGAGATCGTTGAAGACGCCCTTGAGATCGAGCCGACCGAGCTCGTCGGTGCCCGCCTCATCGCAGACGAGGGCCAGTTGCAGTTGCATGACGCACGGGTTTGGGGGGCTGCGCGTGGGTTGGACCGGGTTCAGCCCGACTCCGGTCCGACGGCGTCCGAGGCGGGGCGGCCCCATCCGCCGCCGCCGGGCGACTCGATGCGGATGCGCTCTCCTGCCTGCACCCACAACGTAACCTTTCCGGGAAGCGCCTGGTCTCCGTCGGGACCCCCGCGGGTGTTGCGCCCCGGAGCGCCGTCGCGGCCGCCGCGGGCCCCGCCCGGTCCGCGCGTGCGGCGCTCCGTGAGCAGCGTCACCTGCGACTCGGCGAGGAGCTCGATGTCCCGCACCAGGCCGTCCCCGCCGCGGTGGAGCCCCTCCCCGCCGCTCCCGCGCCGCAATCCGTAGGCGTGCACCCGGAACGGGTAGGCGTGCTCGAGCGCCTCGACCGGCGTATTGAGCGAATTCGACATGTGCACGTGCACGCCCGACAGGCCGTCCGCGTCGGGGCCTGCGCCCATGCCGCCCCCGACGGTCTCGTAATAGGCGAACGGCTTCCCGGTCCGGGGATCGACGCCGCCCACGGTCAGGTTGTTCATGGTGCCCTGCGAGAGCGCGGGCATCCGGTCGGGCAGGGCCGCCGCGAACGCGCGCAGCAGGACGTCGGTGATCCGTTGGCTGGTCTCCACGTTGCCGGCCGCCACCGAGGCGGGAAGCCCTGCCGCCACGAGCGAGCGCTCCGGCAGCACGAGCGTCACCGCCTCCATGGATCCGCCTCCGGCGGGCAGCGGCTCGCCCAGCAGGTCCTCCACGACGCAGCGCACCACGTAGCGGACGGCAGAGGTCGTGATCGCGGCGACCGCGTTGACGCCGCCCGGCGCCTGGGGCGCCGAGCCCGTGAAGTCGACGGTGGCTCCGTCCGGGCCGATGCCCAGCCGGACGCGGATGGGCAGGGGTCCGCTGCCGAACCCGTCGTCCTCGATGAAGTCCTCGGCGTCCCACTGCCCGGCCGGGATGCGGGCCAGGCCCGTCCGGACCAGGCGATCCGCGTACGTGATGAGCGCGTCCATCGCGGCGAGCGTGGCCGCCGCGCCCCGTCCCGCGGCGATCTCCAGCAGACGGGTGGAGCCGGCATGAAGGGCGGCGAGCTGCGCGTCGAGGTCGCCTCCCCGCTCCTCGGGGGTGCGCACGTTGGCCAGCAGCAGCCGCCACAGATCCTCGTTGCGGCGACCGGCCACGTAGAGACGGACCGGCGGGATGCGCAGTCCCTCCTGCACGATCTCGCGCGCCAGAGGCATCGATCCGGGCGACATGCCGCCCACGTCGGAGTGGTGGGCCCGGGACGCCACGTAGCCCAGCGGCTGCCCCTCCGGCCCGAAGACGGCCTGGATGAGGGTCAGGTCGGGCAGATGGGTCCCCCCCTCGAACGGATCGTTGACCAGCGCGACGTCGCCCGGAGCCAGATCCCCCAGTGCCGCCAGAGCGGCGGCGACGCTCATGGGCATCGCCCCCAGATGCACGGGCATGTGGTCGCCGAGCGCCACCGGGCGCCCGTCGGGGGCGAACAGCGCGCACGAGTAGTCGCGCCGTTCTTTGATGTTCGGCGAGAAGGACGCGCGGCGCAGGGCCGCGCCCATCTCCTCCGCCAGAGCCGCGAAGAGGTGGCGGAAGATCTCCAGCGTCACCGGATCGGCGGGCCCGGCGGCTGGGTCGACGGACCGGTCCGAAGCCTGCATCTCAGGGATTTGCACTCAAGGGGCTCGCGAAGGTATCTTTAAGGTCTGTTGTGTTCATTCTTTCCCGGTCCGGTGCGCCGGACATCGGGAGTACGTCGGATGGAGGAGCGTGTGGCGGAAACCACCCTCGAAAGGGCTCGGAACGAGCTTTTCAGTCATATCAACCGTTGTGGCGTTCTGAACGCGGGCGAAGAAGATCAGCGCCAGTGGATGAACGAGACCATCGACTATCTCGGCGAGCGCTATCCGGATCTGACGGATACGGATCTCCGGGATCTCTATACCGTCGGCCTGCGTTTCTGCAAGCCGGTCCTGGTCAACGGCGCGCCCACGCGTGCCGAGGCCCGGGCGACTCCCGTGGACTCCGGGTCCAGCGCGGTAGCCACGGGCAACTGACCCGGACCGGACGCCTCGACGGCGTCCAGGTCGGAAGCGGGGGGCCGTGCCCGATCGGGCATGGGCCCCCGTACGACGCCGGCCCCCGGCGTCCGCCTCCCGTCCCTCGTTGCCGGCCGGCGCTGGCGACCTTTCCGTACGGCGCATAAGTTCGGCCCCGCGCGGCCGGGATTTCCCCCACTTCGACACCTCCGGGACGGGGGTTCGCCAGGGGGGACGGCCGCACCGAGGAGGACGGAGACCGCCTCGAGGTCTCCTCCGGGAGGGGCAGCGCAGCAGGCAGCGCGCCGCCGGATTCCGTTCAGCTTCTCCGCGCGCCGGCCCGGCCGGACCCGCGGGAAACGGGGGACTCTTGGCCAGCACGAAGCGGAGCACCGGGTCGCGGACCCGCGCAGGGACGACGCGGGGCAAGGCGTCCCCGACCAAGGCGAATGCCGCGAAGCGCCGTGCGGCGACGTCCGCCCGGGGCAAGGCAGGGAGCTCGAAGAAGAAGGCGTCCACGAAGAAGGCGTCGGCCAAGAAGGCGTCGGCCAAGAAAGCGTCGGCGAAGAAAGCGTCGGCCAAGAAGGCGAAGGGCCTGGCGGCGAAGAAGAAGACCGCCACCCGCACCCGGGCAGCCGGGAAGAGCAGCGGCAAGGCCGGGAAGGGCAGCACGAACACCGGGACCAGGCGCGGCGCCGGCAAGGCTGCCGGGAGCAAGGCGTCCCGGTCCGGGACCGCCCGGAAGAAGAGCACCAGCGCGAAGAGCACGAGAAAGAAGGCAGCGGGCTCCGCCCGCGCGGCAACCACCCGTAAAGCGACCGGCGCGAAGAAGAAGTCCAGCGTGAAGAAGACCTCGAGCCGGGCCTCGGCGAAGGCCGCCTCCTCCCGGAGCGGAGCCAGCAAGAAGGCCTCCGCCGCCGGCACGACCCGGAGCAAGGCCACCGCCAAGAAGGCCGCTCCCAAGAAGGCCGCTCCCAAGAAGGCCGCTCCCAAGAAGGCCGCCTCGAAGAAGGCCGCCTCGAAGAAGGCCGCTCCCAAGAAGTCCGGGGCCGGGAAGGCTGCGGCCTCGAAGGCTGCGACCGCGAAGAAGGCGACGAAGTCCGCCGGGGCGTCCAGGGGCGCGACCCGGAAGGCGACCGCCGGGAAGGCGCCCGCCGGAGCCAAGGCCACCTCGGCCAAGGGCCGCCCGAAGTCCTCCGCGGCGCCCAAGGCTGCCGCGGCCTCCCGGGCCCCGGACACGAAGGAGGCGCCCGGGAAGTCGGCCGCGAAGACGGCGACGCCGAAGAAGGCGACGTCCGCGGCGAAGAAGAAGGCGGCACCGAAGAAGACCGACGCTGCCGTGGCCCCCGAGGCCTCCGCCGAGGCACCGAAGGCCGCAGGCCGCCGCCCGGCTCCGAAGAAGGAGGCTTCCGTGCAGGAGGCTCCGGCCAAGGAGCCGACGAAGAAGACGGCGGCCCCGAAGACCAAGGCCTCCCCGAAGGCCGAGGCTGGCGCGCAGGAGACCGCCCCGGCGGAGTCCACGGCCACGGAGTCGACGACAGACGCCGCCGCTCCGAAGCGCCGCTCCCGGGCCAAGGCGGCGGAGTCCAAGGCCGAGCCCACGCCTGCCGCCGCGGCCGAGCCCGCCGCCTCGGCCGTTCCAGCCGAAGCCGCTGCGCCGCCGGCGAAGGCCGACGCCCCGGCGCCCGCGCCGGCAGCGCGTCCCGCCAAGACCCGGAAGTCCCGGCCCTCCGCGGCGGCCCGCAAGCGGGCGGCGCTCCTCCTGGAGGCGGACGAGCCGACCGAGCCGGTGCGCAAGCCGCGCAAGAAGCTCCGCGCCGCGCCGAAGCCCGCCAAGACGCCACCCGTGCCCAAGCACGTGCGCGTCGCGGATCAGCCATCGAGGACCGGCGCGCTCCCGCTCCAGACCAACGACGAGATCCTGGACGAATACTACCGCGGCGTCCGGCTGCGCTCGCCGATGGGTGGATATCTCGACATGATCGGGTCGCGGGGCTTCGATGACGGATCGGCTGCCGTGATCTTCGAGTGCACCACCTCCTCGCTCCGGTTCGAGCTGGGGATTCCGGCCGCCACGCCCGCAGAGCAGGCGGAGGTGACCGCGCAGACGGAGGTGGTGGACAATCCGGTCTGCCCGCGGTGCGGCCCCACACGGCCGCTGGTCCTTTCGGGGCCGCGCTGGGCGTGCCGGTGCGGCGTCGCGTTCACGGAAACCAGGTGATCCGCCGGCGCATGTCGGCGTCCCGCCGCGTGCTGGTCGCTCCCCGGAGCGGCCGTTAGATTGCGCGCGCGAGGCCCGGCCTGGGCGCCGGGGGTGCCGTGATGCCGGGGCCTGCCCCGGAAGACGGGTCCATGTCCGACCAGTTCCTCAGCTCCGAAGACTACGACGAGCGAGCCCATCGCCTCTACAATGAAGGCGACTACGAGGGCGCGCTCGAGTTGCTCAAAGAAGGTCTCTCCATCTATCCGGGCGCGGTCGACCTCTACGTCGGCCTCGGCTACGCCCGGCTCGCCCGCGAGGAGTTCGCCTGGGCCCGCCAGGCCTTCGAGCGGGCGCTCGTCCTCGACCCCACACACGAAGACGGACTCGTGGGCATGGGCGAGACCCTCCTGCGCTTCGGCCAGCGCGAGGCCGCGCTGCGCTACTTCCGCGCGGTCGAGCAGGTGGGGATGGGGCAGGATCTGGACCTGCTGCTCACCATGGGCCGGGCGCTGTACCGCGAGGCCATGTACGGGGAGGCGCGCGACTTCTTCGCGCGGGCCTGTGCCGTGCGTCCCCAGAACGCGGAGGCCGCCGCTTCGTTGGGCTACGCGCTCCACCGCCTGGGAGACGAGGTCGGCGCGGGACGCCAGATCCGCCGCGCGCTGCGCATCGATCCCGACGCCCACGAGGCGCGCATCTATCTCGGGCACCTGCTGTACGACCGCGGGGACTGGGAGGGCGCGCTGCGCGAGTTCGAACGGGTCCCTCCGCACGAGCACTGGGATTCGCTGGCCGTCTGGCGGCTCGTGGAGCTCAAGCGCGCGCTCTGGCATCTGGAGCCGGGAGACGTGCGGCTGGCGCCGTGGGAGCGACGGCTGGAGGAGCTCGAATCCTTCACCGATCCGATCGACCAGTTGCTGGCCGAGATCGAGAACGAGGCGCAGCGCGCCGAGAGCGAGCCTGATCCCCGGCAGCTGGAGCTGTTCGGCGCCGAGCGCAGCGCCCGTGAGCAGGCGGTCCACCATGTGCGCACCCCCGGCGGTCAGGTCCTCCGGGGCACGTGGCGCGAGATCGTCACGCAGATGCGCGACCAGGCAGGGTTCGGACACGAGACCGTGACGCAGTACATGCGTCGCCTCGCCGAACGCTGGCACGAACAGCTCGGGGTCGACATCCCCTTCAACGATCCCCGTAACTTCCTGCGCGCGGCGATCGACGCCGGGATCATGCGGCTCGAAGAGCCGTGATCGCCTCACCTCCATCCCGCCTCCACCCATGACGACACCGAGTGCCCCCCCACCGGTGGAGCGCTTCCACCGCGTCCTGGTGGACGAGATCGCGCGCCGACGTCCGGACTACCTGCGCCGCCCCTTCACGGTTGCCGAGATCTACCAGACGCTGGTCCCCTATCGCAGTCATCGGGAAGTGCTGGGGGTCCAGATGAACGGGGACTACGAAGATGCCCTCCTGCGGCTCCTGGCGGGTGCCGGGGAGCTCGTGCATCTGCAGTCGGAGCCGGCCCTGGGTGAGCTCCGGCGCGAGCTGGAATCGCGGAACCCCAATACCGGGCTGTTCCGCGAGTTCGCCGCGGCAGAGGTGCGGCTGAACCCGGACCGGCTCCCCTCCGACGTGCGCGCGCGCGCGGCGGACACCGGCGCGATGCCCGCCTCGAACCCCGCGTTCGCGTCGGACGCCGCGTCGCCGGAGTCCCCCGCGCGCACGGAGTACCACCCGCCGCTCGAGCACCAGGCGCCCCGGGAGCCTCGAGCGACCTGGGAGTACCCGGCCCGCCGGGAGTCCCAGGCGGCTCCGGAGCACCCCGCGCCCCTGGAGCTCCACCCACCCGCTCCGCCCCCGTCCGGCTCCTCCCCCGCGCCGGCCGGGAACGGTACCGCGTCCGACTTCCTGGAGGCGGACATCACCCCCGTCGAGCCGACCGCTCAGGCGAACCCGACCCCGGCGCCCCCGGATCCCGGGTCCGCGGCCGGCTCCTGCGGTTGGTGCCAGGGTGTCCTCCCCGACCGGACCGGCGTCAACTTCTGTCCGCACTGCGGTCGCAGCGCGCGCCTCAAGCCCTGCGCTGCCTGCGGAGACGAGATGGAGCTGGGCTGGCGCTACTGCGTCCGCTGCGGCGCCGACGCGGGGACGGCGGCAACCGGGTGATCCGGCGGCGGCTCCTGGCCCCCGCTCGCGCCGTCCTCCTGCTCGCGGTCCTTCTGCCGGCGTGCACGGAGGGCGGGCCCGCGCCCGAGGACTCCGACCCGGTGGTGTTGCTCGGCGGACGGGGCTCCGAGGAGCACGTGCTCCCCGAGCGCCTGGTCGTCCCCGGGGGGGCCCGCGTCCGCTTCACCACCGTGGATCGCCGCGTCCACACCATCCGCTTCCTGCTGGACGAGCTTCCCGAGCCCGCGCGCCGTTTCCTGGAGGAGACCGGCCAGGACGCGAGCCCACCGCTCCTCGAGCGCGGGACGGTCTTCGAGGTCTGGTTCCGGGATGCGCCCCGGGGCTTCTATCCCTATCTCGCCGAGGGGCACGGGGCCCCCGTGCGAGGCGTCATCGTCGTGGAGTGACATGAAGAACGTCGCGATCATCCCGGGAGACGGGATCGGAGCCGAGGTGGTGCGGGAGGCGCTCAAGGTCCTGGAGGCGGCCCGCACCCGCTTCGGCGGCGATCTTGCGATCCGCGAGTGGGACCTGGGCGCGGAGCGCTATCTGCGCGACGGCGTGACCATCACGGACGAGGAGTTCGCGACCCTGGCGCAGGCGGACGGGATCCTCCTGGGCGCCATGGGGGACCCCCGGGTCCCGAGCAACGTCCACGCCCGGGACATCCTGCTCGGGCTGCGCTTCCGGCTGGACCTCTACGTCAACTACCGGCCCTCCTTCCTGCTCCACCCCTCCCTGTGCCCGCTCAAGGGATTCGAGGAGCGCCCCATCCGGATCGAGATCTTCCGGGAGAATACCGAAGATCTCTATGTGGACCTGGGGGGCCGCTTCCGGCAGGGGACTCCCCACGAGGTGGCCCTCCAGGAGTCCATCCACACCTGGCACGGAGTGGAACGGATCGTGCGTGCCGCGTTCGAGCACGCACAGGCCCGCGGGCGCGGTCGGGTCACGTTGGTGGACAAAGCCAATGCGATGCCGTCCGCCGGCGGACTGTGGCGGCGGGTCTTCCGTGAGGTCGGGGAAGAGTTTACCGGAATCGACCGGGACATGATGTACGTGGACGCCGTGGCCATGGATCTGGTCCGTCGCCCGGATCGGTACGAGGTCCTCGTGACCTCCAACCTCTTCGGCGACATCCTGAGCGACCTGGCCGCCGGCATCACGGGGGGCCTCGGCCTCGCCCCGTCCGCGAACGTCCATCCGGGTCGGATCGGCCTCTTCGAGCCGGTGCACGGATCGGCCCCCGACATCGTGGGGCAGGGCGTGGCCAACCCTCTGGGCGCCATCCGCTCCGCCGCCCTGCTGTGTGAGCACCTCGGCCTGATCGAGGTGGCGGAGGTCATGGAGACCGCCGCGCGTGCATCGTTGGCGGAGGGAGTGACGACGCCCGACCTGGGCGGCTCCTCCTCCACCGCGCAGGTGGGTGACTGGATCACGGAGCGGGTCGAGGCCGGCTGACCGCCGGGGAGATACACGGGTGACGCGCACGAGCGTTGGACACAGCATGATCGGGCAGATCCTCCAGAGCTTCGGGCGGATCACCGAGAAGGACGTCGAGGCCGCTCTCGAGTACCAGAAGGACCGGGGCGGCTATTTCGGCGAGGCGCTGCTGGCGCTCGGGTTGGTGACCCGGGAGGAGCTGGACTGGGGCCTCGCCTCGCAGTTCGACATCCCGTACGTCTTCCCCGACCCGTCTTCCGTGGACGTCGAGGCCGCCCGGCTGGTCACGGCCGAATGGGCGATCCGCCACCTGGCCCTTCCGGTCATGCGTACCGTGGACACGCTGCACGTGGTGGTGGAGTCCCCGGCCTGGTCGGACTCCCTGGAGGAGCTCGAGACCCGGACCGGCCTCAAGGTGGAGCTGGGGTTGTCCTCCTCCACCAAGATCCGCGAGCTGATCTCGCGGGTCTTCGACGACAGCGAGGCCGAGGTGCCGGTCGTGGCGCTGGAGCCCGCGACCGTCGAGGACCTGGTCGCCGTGGCGCTGTCCACCCGCGCGACCTGCCTGGGCCTGTCCGTCCGCAAGGGATCGGTCACGGGCTGGTACGAGACCCAGAAGGGTCGCATCGACCGCATGCCCATGACGGCCGATTCCCGCGAAGCCCTCGACCGACTCCTGGCTCCGGCTCCGGCCGCCGTACCCGAGCCCGGCAGCCATCAGTGGCGGGGGCGGCTCTCCGCCGGCGACGAGCTGGTGGACGTCGACGTCCACCGGTTGGTGGCCGACAGCGGAGAGGAGTACGTCTTCCGGGTCGACATGGACGCGCCACGCATCACCGCTCCCGATCGCTCGGTGGTGTCGGAGCTGCGACTCCTCGTGGCGTCCGGCGTCGGTCAGTTCCTCTTCGGCTGTGACGATGCGGCGGTGGCTGCCCGGGTGCTGCACCGGCTTCCCGAGCTCACGCTCGAGGGACCTGTGCGCGCCGTGGCCGTGAGCGACCGCCCGGTCGACGAAGCCGACGACCTCTTCGTCCAGGTGGTCCCGCCCGGTGAGCCCGGCCGCACCAAGGCCCTGCAGGCGCTCCGGTCCTTCCGCTTCGAAGCGGCCACCGTCTCCCTGGACGGCGACCTCGCGGAGTGGTGGGCGAACGCCTCGCAGATCGCGCCCGTGCTGTTCGTCCTTCCTCGCGACGGGGTCCAGCGCCAGCGGGCCATGGACGAGGGCCTGGTCTGGGAGATCCGCGTGCGCGCCGCCTCGGACGGCATGCTGGACTGGTCGCTGGATACGCCCTCCGCGCCCTGAGTTCCGCGGTCCCGGGACCGCGTTCTTCCTCCGCTCCCGCACGCGTTCGTCGGTGAACGCAGCGGCGTGGCGGGGGTACGCCCCAGCCTGCCGTTCTCCCGCCGTCCGTCCGGTCGGCGTCGAATCAAGCCTACGGAGGTTGGATGGGGACCCAGGGTCAGGATCGTGACGTCGTCTTTCTGTCCGGCAAGCGCACCGGCTTCGGTGCGTTCGGGGGAAGCCTGAAGGACCTGAGCGCCACCCAGCTGGGTGTGGTCTCGGGTCGGGCCGCCCTCGAGGCCGCCGGCGTCGATCCCGCGCAGGTCGGTCACGTCGTCTACGGCAACGCGCTGCAGACGTCGGCCGATGCCATCTATCTGGCCCGTCACGTCGGCCTCGGGTGCGGCGTGCCCGAGCAGACCCCCGCCCTGACCGTCAACCGACTCTGCGGCTCCGGCTTCCAGGCCATCGTGTCGGGCGCGCAGGAGATCCTGCTGGGGCAGGCGGACGTGGCGCTGTGCGGCGGCACCGAGTCCATGAGCCAGGCGCCGCACGTGGTGCGTGGGGCGCGGTGGGGGCAGCTCCGCCTGGGCGACCCCGCCCGCTACTTCGAGGACGCGCTGTGGGCCGCGCTGCTCGATTCCAACTGCGGCCTGACCATGGCGCAGACGGCCGAGGAGCTGGGCGACCGGTATGGGGTCACCCGCGAAGCCTCCGACGAGGTGGCGTTGCGCTCGCAGCAGCGCGCCAAGGCCGCGTGGGACGCCGGCCACTTCGCGGCGGAGATCGCGCCGGTGCCGCTCAAGACCCGGAAGGGCACGGTCGAATACGCCGCCGACGAGCACATGCGGCCCGACACGACCCTGGAGGCCCTGAGCTCACTCAAGCCCTACTTCCGCGAGGGCGGGTTTGTCACGGCCGGCAACGCGTCCGGGATCGGGGACGGCTCCGCCTCCACCGTCATCGCGGACGCCCGCTGGGCGGAGAGCCAGGGCCTGGAGCCGATCGGGCGGCTCGTCTCCTGGTCGTTCGTGGGCGTGGAGCCCCGCATCATGGGCATCGGCCCCGCGCCGGCGTCGCGGCAGGCCCTGGAGCGCGCCGGCCTCACGCTGGACGACATGGACCTGGTCGAGATCAACGAGGCCTTCGCTCCCCAGTACTGTGCGGTGGAGAAGGACCTCGGCCTCGACCCCGGGAAGACGAACGTGAACGGGGGCGCGATCGCCATCACGCACCCGCTCGCGGCCTCCGGCGCCCGCATCACCCTCCACCTGCTGCACGAGCTGCGGAGGCGGGGAGGCCGCTACGGGCTCGGCGCCGCCTGCATCGGCGGGGGACAGGGCGGGGCGGTGGTGGTCGAGGCGTTCTGAGCCGGGTGCACCGGGGATGGCCGAGCGCGGACTGGTTCCGGACGACCGCGGGAGGGGCCTGAGTCGGCACCAGTTCGAAGAGGTGATCCGGCGGGCCGCCGAGCTGGCGGCCCGGGAGCCCGACGCGGGAAGCCGTCTCTCCGAGGCCGAGCTGTTCCGGATCGCCGGCGAGGTGGGGCTGCCGGAGGAGCACGTGCGCCTCGCGCTGGCGGAGGTACGCTCCCCTCCGCTGCCTCGGTCCGGGCTTC
The DNA here is from genome assembly GCA_041390125.1 of Gemmatimonadota bacterium. NCBI lineage: Bacteria > Pseudomonadati > Gemmatimonadota > Gemmatimonadota bacterium. The sequence goes on from JAWKQN010000016.1 coordinate 35,845, forward strand.
CCGCCCTGGTGGCCGGGCCCTGGGTGCGCGTCTCACGGGTCGTCCCGGGCACCCGCGCCGAGCTGGCCGCCACGATCGACCGCTTCCTGGTGGGCGGGCGGCTGCTGCAGCCGGTGCGCAAAGGCACGGACCAGATGGTCTACTGGCCGGCCAAGGACTGGGCGTCCCAGATTGCGCGGGCCGCCTCGGCGACCGGGAAGCGGTACTACATCGCGTCGGCCAAGCGGGTGGAGGTCTTCCTGGAGCCCGTGCGGGACGATGCCGTGGCGGTGGAGTTCGCCGTCGATCCGGGGCTGCACTCGGAGAACCTGGCCGGTGCCATCCTGGGCGGGCTGGGCGGAGGAGGGGGCGCGGGCGTCGGCGTCGCCTTCGCGGTCGCCACGGCCGCGCCGTTGGCCCTGGGCGTGGCGGCCGGCGTCGCGGTGGGAGCGCTCGTGGCGGGCGGAATCGCCCACGCGGTCGGCGTCTCCTACCACAGCCAATTGGAGCGGGTGCGGCTCGAGGTGGAGGGCGTGCTGGACGCGCTCGAGCGGCGTGAGCCACTGGAGCCTCCGCCGCCCTCGTGGCGCCGCTGGGTGTCGCGCCATTTCGGGGGCATCGCGAAGGACCTGGGCTTCGAAGAAGAATCCGAACGTTGATTCTGCACGCACCTGTGCGTGCCCTGGACACGCCGGTCTTCCGGCCGGCATCGTGAAAGGAGCAGTGGCTTGGAGATCAAGAAGGTAGGCGTCGTCGGGTGTGGGCTCATGGGCAGCGGCATCGCCGAGATCAGCGCCAAGGCGGGGCTGGACGTGGTCGTGCGCGAAGTAGACGCGGACGCGCTCGCCGCCGGACGGAAGCGCATCGAGAAGTCGCTGGCCAAGGCGGTGGAGAAGGAGAAGATGACGGCCGAGGAGCGCGACGCCGCGCAGGGCCGCCTCACCTGGACCACGGAGCTCGCCGACCTGGCGTCCTGCGACCTCGTGATCGAGGCCATCGTGGAGAGCCTGGAGGCCAAGAACGAGCTGTTCGGCACGCTGGACGGGCTCTGCGGGCCCGACACCATCTTCGCGTCCAATACCAGCTCGCTCACGATCACGGACATGGCCGCGGCCACGTCCCGTCCCGACCGCGTGGTCGGGCTCCACTTCTTCAATCCGGTGCCGGTGATGAAGCTGGTGGAGGTCGTGCGGACCATCGTCACCAGCGAACAGACCTTCGAGCGCGCCTTCGCCTATGCGCGTGCGGTGGGCAAGGTGCCGATCGCGGCCAAGGACAACTCGGGCTTCGTGGTCAACCTGCTGCTGGTGCCGTACATGCTGGACGCCATCCGCCAGCTCGAGCGCGGCGTGGCCAGCATCCAGGACATCGACACCGGCATGGTGCTGGGCTGCGGCTACCCGATGGGGCCCTTCACGCTGTGCGACTTCGTGGGGATCGACACGCTCTACCGGATCTCCGAGATCATGTTCGAGGAGTACCGCGAGGAGCGGTATGCCCCACCCCCCCTGCTGAAGCGCATCGTGGCCATGGGGCGCTACGGCCGGAAGACCGGGAAGGGGTTCTACGACTGGTCGGGCGAGAAGCCGGTGCCGCTGCCGATCTAGGCGTCACGCCGGGGCGGTCGCCCCGGGTTGGAGCGGAGCCTACGGGCACGAAAACGGCCGGCCTCGCGGGTGCGAGGTCGGCCGTCCTACCCGCGGTGGGGGAAGGTCAGGTGCGCGGAGACGCGGAGCGGCGCTGGCGCCGGCGCTCGCGACGGATGGCGGCTTCCCGCTTCCGCTTGCGCTGCGCGCTGGGCTTCTCGTAGAAGCGGCGCTTCCTGAGCTCCGAGTAGAGACCGGAACGCTGCACCTTGCGCTTGAAGCGCCGCAGCGCGCGCTCGAGGCTCTCGTTGTCCTGAACGACGACTTCCAAGGGACCGCTCCCAAACCGGGGTCGAACGGATGTCCTGCCAGCAGGCAGAGAACCCGAAATATGGACTTCGGCCCGGGGGCAGGCAAGGCCCGGGCCGTGGCCCGCCGGCCCCTCCCGGGACCCGCTCGGCGGGGCCGGGCCATCCAGGCCCTCAGGGCAGCGGCCCCCCGTCGCGCAGCGCCGTGAGATAGGCCGCGTGCTCGTCCGGGTGCGCGCGCACGTCCTCCCGCCAGACCTCGAAGGGGGGCAGCGGGAGAAGGCGCTCCAGGTGTTCGACCACGGCCAGGGCGAACTGCAGCCGGTCCTTCATCCCGAACTCGACGGCCCGGCCCTCCAGGATCCGCTCCACCACCCGGTCGAAGTCGTCCGGGGTCATCAGCGCCACCAGATGCCCGACCTGGTCGATCCGGTAGGAGGCATAGCGCGAGCGGAGCTGTGCCTCCTCCTCCGCGTCGGGCGCCCGGGCCGAGGATTCGGCCTCCTCGGCGTTGCGGGTGAGCAGGTTCCGGAGCCAGCCCCGCGTCGGCCGCCGCTCGGCGGCAGCGCGGGCTTCCACCTCGAGGGCGGACTCGAAGAGCGCCCGGAGGAGTGGACGACCGAGGCCACGGGCTCGGCGGTCGATGTCGCGCTCGCTGGTCTCCAGGAAGAGCTCGGCGGTCTCCACCTCGCGCTCCTCCTCGGTGCTGCGGAACAGCAGATGACCCTTCCACCGGTGCGCGCCGGCACGCCAGGTCACCAGGAAGCACGCCCATCCTCGCCCATCATGGTCGAGGAATCCGAGGGACCGGACGTGCCGGGGCCGGAGCGGGTCCAAGCCGTCGCTGGGCATGATCCCTGCCTGTGTGCAGGCCGGCCTACGGGACGCGTGCGCAAGGTGGGTGAGGGCCCGGTCCGCAGCAAGCGACCACCGCAACCCGCGGTCCTTGCTCCGTCAGGAAACAGATTGTTATCCTGTGCGTCCCTTCCGCTCCGGACGCGCCCGCCTGGCCGGGTGCGCGCGTCCACGCGGAAACGGAACAGGGGTCCGCCAGAGAGACGGGACCCCTGAAAACGAAGAAGTCCCCAGTGGCCGCTGGGGACTCCCTCGGAACGGCACGGAAACGGGCCGGCCGCCTTCGCTGTCGTTGTCGCGCGAAGCATAGGCCGTGAGCCCGGCGAGTGTCAAGGTCGGCGTGCGCCTGCGTGCGCCGGCCGCCCGAGGGGTGGCTCCTCCCGCTGGGGGAGGTGTCCACCGCCATGCGCCGGGCCGCGAGGACACCAGTCGATGCTGAGCGCGAGCGATGTGAAGCGGGGTCGACCCGACGCCCTGGCCGACGTGCCGGGCACGCCCGACCTCGCCCTCACCCGGGCGGTGGTGCTGTATTGGGACCGCCAGGTGATCGGTTCCGCCACGTCCCATCTGGACGACATCGGCGTCGGCCTGGTCCTGGAGGGCCGCTACGCCGCCTCCACGTCCGTCCTCGATCTCGGCAGCACGCGCGTGCGCGAGCTCGACCTGTCCCGTGAGCTGGCCGTGCTGGGCTGGGTCCGACAGGAGACGCTGACCCACGTGCTGGATCTCATCAGCGCCACCGCCGAGCCGACCCGTCCCGGCGCCCTCGCCGGACCCTACTGCTTCGGGCTGGGCCTGCGCGTGCTGGGGCACCTCGGATTCTCGAGCCTGACCCGGGCTGCCTTCCTCCGGATCGGCTTCCGGGACGTTCGCCGCGACGTCGACGCGGACGGCCGTCGCGGCATCCGCGTGGATCTGGGGGAGGACGGCGTCGCCGCCTTCTCGCTCGATCCCGACGACGTCACCCTGAAGGTCCAGGTCGATCGGCCCCGTGATCCGGCCCACCTCGAGGTGGCCCTGGGTCGCTGCTTCCCCGGCTTCCCGCTGCGCCGGGCCGGCCTGCTGCCCCGTGGTTCCTCGGTGCTGTACGAAGCGCGGCTTCCGCTGCCGCGCTCGGTGGGCGAGACCCGGGAGCTGATGCGCCAGATCCGAGGAGGGCTGACACGCCTGGTCGCGCGCTTCGAGCCGGCGCGGCACGAGGAGCTGGCGCGCGGCCTGGAGACCTTCGGGGCACGCGACACGTTGCTGCGGTTCCACCCGGCGGGCGCGGCCTCCGCCGCCCTGCTGGAGCCGCAACCGCACGTCGACACCCCACTGACCGTCCACTAGCCCGGAGAACGTCCCCCGATGGGCGAACGAACCGTCTTCTACACCGGAGCCTCCCGCGGTCCGGTGCTGCAGTGGACCCGCACGCGGGCGCCGGCCGAGCAAGCCGCGCGTGCCTCGTACGATCGGTACCTGGAGCGTCAGTGCCAGGCGTTCCTGCACCTGGTGCCGCGCGAGGGGATCCGTCCCCTCTACGCCCGCGCCCGCGCCTGGGCCGCCGAGCGGGGGATGCACGAGGCCAAGGATCCCATGGCCTCGCTGCTCGCCTACTGTCGTGCGCATCTGCCGCTGCCCTCCTTCCGGGTGTGGATGGAGGACGTGGAGGCCCACCCGGGCGCGCACGCGGAGGAGATCTCCAGGCTGCCGACCTCCGAGGAGGACCGGGCGCCGAGCCGTCTGGCGGCGCGTACGATCGAGTACGGGGGTCGTCGCTGGAACGTGGGTCTGAACGTCTTCCACGAGGACGGCACCTGGCGGGGATTCCTGGAGTTCCACGAGGCTCCGCATGTCGGAGTGCCCGTACGGGCGCACCGTACGGCGACCGTGTTCTGCGAGCCCAGGCTCACCACCGTGCAGGAGATCTTCGAGGGCTTCCGCGACGACACGCTCGCCGGTTTCCTGCGTTCCACGCTGCCCTGAGCCTCCGACGTTTTTTGGTAAATTTTCCCCGTGGGTCCGGTCACGATTTCGCGACGGCCAACCCCCGGAATCTCCCGTGGCGGCGCGGTTTCTCTCTAAAAAATTACGAAAAACCGGTGAGCGGTCCACGCCCGGAACACGTGGATTCTCAACCCCGCGAGAATTTGCGCAACGCATTGTGGTACAAGAACTTACGGGCCGTGCCCCAAGCCTCTGGACGAGGGGTCGCCGACTTGCGGGGGCGTCGCCGCTTCCCTAAGATCGTCGCGCGGTCGGGGACGGTCTGTGTCCTGGCAAATTGGGGTGCCCGAGCGCTGTCCACGGCGAGTGAGTTCGGTTCGTTTTCGGTACGGAGGGTCAAGGTCTGCTCATGTGGGAGACGTGCTCGGTCCAGCTGAAGGTTCGACTTCCCAAGGAAGTCGCGGCGCAGGCGGAAGAGGTCCAGATGACCGATCCGGAGTTCCTGAGTCGCGTGGTTCTCTACGGCCTGACGCGGAGATCGATCTACCGTCACCTGCGGGAGCAGGGCACGCCCGCCGCTGTCGAGAGCGCCCCCTCGCCGTACCTGACCTGAGCCGCATGTTCGGTCGGCGATGCCCGGCATAGTCGGGCAGCCGCCTCCGATCGACCCTGAAAGCGCGTCGGACCTCCGGTCCGGCGCGCTTTTTCGTGTGGCATCGCTCCGTGACCGGAGGTACCGGGGGGATGGGCCCGACCCGCCCGGGGCTGGCGGAACCCGGACCAGCACCCCATATGTCGGGCCGGAGTCCCCCGACTTCGAGACATGGAGGCTCTGGTGAGCGAGCCACAGGCCAAGGGCCCTCGGCTCTCCGACGATCAGGCGGTGCTCCGGGCCAAGTACTTCGACTACTGCTCGGCCCGTGTCGCCGGTCTGTTCCTCACATTGTCGCCGGACGAGATCTTCGTCCTGGCGGAATCGGCATACCGCGACGCGGCCCGCCCCGCGGAGCGGTCCTACGACGCCATGGTCCGGGCCGCGACCACCGTGCTGGCTCGCCGTCTGGGCCTGCCCGCGTTCGAGGAATGGGCACAGGCCTATGCCGAGGACCCCACCCGCTTCGAATCCGAGCTCCTGGGCCTGTGGGCGAGCGACCCCGGTTCGGCTCCGCCCCACTGAGTCCGTGCCCGAGCGACCTCGACCGAGGGGAACGACCGAGGGGCGGGCGCCGGTGGCGCCCGCCCCTCGTCACGACAGCCCTGGCTTCCCCCGGGCCGGCCGAACCGCCCCGGATGGGAGGCTCGATCAGGCCGGGAGATCCCCGATCAGAACGGGAGGTCGTCGTCCGGCTCGCTCAACGGAGGCGGGCTGCCCCCGCCGGAGCGGTCGTAGGACGAACCCCCGCCGCCGTAGCCGCCCGACGAGCGGCCGCCGCCCCCGCCGTCCCCACCGCCGCCGGGCCCGCCCGACCCGAGCATGACCATGTCGGACGCCACGATGTCGGTCCAGTAGCGGGTCCCACCCTGGTCGTCCTGGGTCTGCGAGTACTCGATGCGGCCTTCGACGTAGATGCGGTCTCCCTTGTGCACCCACTGCTCGACGATGTCGGCGAGCTTCCCGAAGAAGGTGACGCGGTGCCAGTCCGTGCGCTCCTGCTGCTGGCCGGAGCGGTCCTGGAAGGTGCGGTTCGTGGCCACCGACATCTTGGCGATCTTGGCGCCCCCGGGCGTCATCCGGATCTCGGGATCGTTGCCGACGTTGCCGATCAATTGCGCTTTGTTCAGGGACCGAGCCATCGCTCCGGGCACTCCTGGGTGTGGAAGGACTTCGTGCGACGAGACAGCGCGCTGCCGCGGATGAGCGCGCCGAGAGGGAAGGTACCAGCGGGGCGGGGCGCTCGCCATGTGTCCGGGGGGCGTTCGTAGCCCTCCCGGCGGGTGGCGAGCGACCCCGGGAAAGGGGTAGCTTCCCGGCCATGAGCGAACTCGAATTCGTACGTGTGGAGCGGGACGGCGCCATCGCCACGGTGGTCATCGACCGACCCGAGAAGCTGAACGCGCTGAACCCGCAGGTGATCGACGAGATCGGCCGGGCGTTCGGCGGCCTCAAGGACGACGCCGACGTGTTGGGCGTCCTCCTGCGCGGGGGCGGCGAGAAAGCCTTCGTGGCCGGGGCCGACATCGGCGTGCTGGCCACCATGGACCCGCTCACGGGCGTGGACGTGAGCCGTCAGGGGCAGGCCGTCTTCCGGGCCATCGAGCGCTTTCCCAAGCCGGTGGTGGCCGCCATCGGGGGATTCGCGCTTGGGGGTGGCTGCGAGCTCGCGCTGGCCTGCCATCTCCGGGTGGCCTCCGAGAAGGCGAAGCTCGGTCTGCCGGAGGTGGGTCTGGGCATCATCCCGGGCTACGGGGGCACGCGCCGCCTGGCCCGCCTGGTCGGGCTGGGCCGTGCGCTCGAGCTGACCCTCACCGGCGCACACATCGACGCCCGGCGCGCATACGAGATCGGGTTGGTCAACCAGGTGTACGCGCCGGAGTCCTTCCTCAGCGAGGCGCGAGCCTTCCTGGAGGGGATCGTCAAGAACGGTCCGGTCGCGCTGCGCATGGCGCTGGAGTCCGTCTACCACGGTCTGGACGTGGACGAGGACGACGCCCTCGCGTTCGAGTCCTCCCTGTTCGGGCTGCTGGCCTCGACGGAGGACATGAAGGAAGGCATGGGCGCCTTCCTGGAGAAGCGGAAGCCGGCGTTCAAGGGGCGCTGAGCGGGGAAGGCCAGACGTCCCGGCCGCACACGAGCCGTCCTCCGCGCGACTGCTCCCGGATCAGGGATCGACGAAACGCGACTCCATGGCCAGGATGTGGTCTGGAATCGCCTGGCCACGCTCCCGGGCACGCTCGAGGTCGAGGCGCGTGGTGTACCCACCCCGTATGGCGCCGTCCGGCATCTCGAGCTGCCAATCCTCGAGTTCCGACAGCGCTAGCGTGTAGGGTGGCCGCCCGACCGGCTTCCCGCGTCGCGGTGGCGTATCGAGCCCGGCGACGAAGGAGTCCTGCCCGAGCTCGAGCAGCTCCCCCCACACGTGCTCGAGTTCCCCGCGGCTGGTCTGAAGGGGGAACTTCACCGCGATCCGTCCGCGGTGGGCTGGGAAGAGCTCGCGGAGCGTCGGCACGCTCCCCCTCGCCTTGGCGATGGCGTCCGACCAAGGCGGGCTGGTCATGTCCTCGAACGCGCCCGGCGGCTCCCGGCGTGACCCCGACCACCAGACGACCGTCGCGATGACAGCAACGGCAAGAGCAAGAAGAAATGGAGACACGTCCGACACCACCCTCAGGTCGACGCCCAATCCTCGGCGCATAGGCCGCACATCCAGCATGCCTGGGCCGATCGGGGGCGCGCAAGCCAGGCACCCTCCCACGCTCCGCGTCGATCGATGACACCGCCGGCACGGTTCCGCCTTCTCGTCCGCCCTCGGGCTCGCGCGCTCGTCGAAGGGGCTGTCCGCGCCAGTGGGGGGGGCCGAAAGGGAAATCGGCGACCGGGCCGGGATCAGGTGGGCTAAGTCCTTGGAGGCCTTGGTCTTCGAGCCAGGCATCCCCGGTGGAGGTTCCACCCTCCCGGTGTTAGATTTCCTGTCATGCCGCAACGGTCGTCGGGGCCCGCGCTCGAGCCTCCGTGCGCCTGAGCGCCCTCTCGCTCCGGAACGTCCGGAACCTCGCCGCCCAGCGGCTGGAGTTCCCCCCGGCCGGGGTGGCGGTGATCGGGCCCAACGCGCAGGGGAAGTCCAACCTGCTCGAGGCCATCTACTACCTGGAGACCCTGCGCTCCTTCCGGGGAGCACAGGATGGACAGCTCGTGCGTTTCGGCGAGGATCACTTCCGCATCGCCGCCACGCTGAGCGGGGAGGACGGCGGGGACAGCATGGAGCTGGCAGCCGCGTTCGAGCGGCAGCAGAAGCGCAAGAAGGTCACCGTGGACGGAACGGCGGTGGAGCGCCTTTCAGACGGCCTGGGTCACCTGGCCGCGGTGATGTTCTCCCCCGCGGATGCGGCCCTGGTGAGTGGAGGCCCGGTGGAACGGCGTCGGCACGTGGACATGGTGCTGTCGCTGAACCAACCCGGCTATCTCGCCGCCGCCCAGCGCTTCCGTCAGGCCCTGGCGCAGCGCAATGCGGCCTTGCGGGCGGGCGCCGGCGCGCCGGCGGTACGGGCGTGGGATCCTCCGCTGCTGGACGCGGGCGCGGCGGTGATGGGCATGCGGGCGGACTGGGTGGACCGCTGGGCGGACCGGTTCGCGGAGCTGTACGCGGCCGTCTCCGGCGGTGAGCGGGCCCGGCTCCGCTATGAGCCGCAGGTGACCCGGGAGGAGGGTGAGTCCTGGGCGGAGGCCTATGCCCGCGCGCTGGATGCCGTCCAGGACCGGGACCGCCGCCTGGGCAATACGGGCGCCGGGCCCCACCGGGACGACCTGGACATGACGCTGGAGCGGGACGCGGGCGGCGGCACGTCGCTGCGCGACTTCGGGTCCGGCGGCCAGCGCCGCACCGCGGCCCTGGCGCTCCGGCTGGTGGAAGCCGAGACCATCCGGGCCAGCCGGGGGCAGCCGCCCATGGTGCTGCTGGACGACGTCTTCGCGGAGCTGGACGAAGCGCGCTCCGAGCGCGTCATGACGCTGTTCGACGAGGCCTGGGTGGGACAGGTGATCCTGACCGCACCCAAGGAGAGCGACGTGCGCGTGCGCGCACACGCCCTGACGCGCTGGAGCATCGCGCGAGGAGTGATCTCGGCATGAAGGAGAAGGGCCCCCGCGCGCTGGGGGACCTCCTGTCGAAAGTGCTGGCCAGCCCGACGCTGCAGGCCGGGCTGGCCCGCGCACAGATGGTGGACGAATGGGCCGAACGCGTGGGACCGCGGATCGCCGCGGTCTCGGACGTCCAGTCCTTCTCCGGTGGTACGCTGTTCGTGGAAGTACGCTCGAGCGCCTGGCTGATGGAGCTCGAGATGATGAAGCGGGAGATCCTGGAGCGGCTGAACCGCGGCCGCACCCAGGGACCGATCGACCGCATCGTGTTCGTGCAGGCGCAGTCTCCGGGACGTGCCGGTACCCTCTCCGACTCCGAGTAGAGCATGGCCGACAAGAAGAAGCAGCAGGGAAGCGACTATACCGCCGGTCAGATCCAGGTCCTCAAGGGACTGGAGGCGGTACGGAAACGCCCGGGCATGTACATCGGCTCCACGTCGGCGCGTGGTCTCCACCACCTCGTCTATGAGGTCGTGGACAACTCCATCGACGAGGCGATGGCCGGGTACTGCACCGAGGTGCGGGTGATCATCCATCCCGACGATTCGGTCACCGTCGTCGACGACGGGCGCGGCATCCCGGTGGACATCCACCCCACGGAGAAGGTGCCGGGCGTCGAGCTGGCCATGACCACCCTCCACGCCGGCGGCAAGTTCGACAAGAACACCTACAAGGTCTCCGGCGGTCTGCACGGCGTGGGCGTCAGCGTGGTCAACGCCCTGTCCGAGTGGCTGGAGGTCGAGGTGCAGCGCGACGGCCAGGTCTATCGGCAGCGCTACCAACGCGGCATCAAACAGAATGAACTCGAGGTCGTGGGCAAGTCGAAGGAGAGCGGCACCACGGTCACCTTCAAGCCCGACGCCCAGATCTTCACGGAGCTGCGCTACAACTTCGACACGCTCTCCAACCGCTTGCGTGAGCTTGCCTTCCTGAACAAGGGCCTGCGCATCGTGCTCGTCGACGAGCGCGAAGCCAAGAAGGTGGAGGAGACCTACGAGTACGAAGGCGGCCTGGCCAGCTTCGTTGAGTTCCTGCGGGGGAATCGCGTTCCCTTGCACGACAAGGTCGTGTACTTCGAAGCGTCGCGCCCGGAGGCGGAGATCGAGCTCGCGCTCCAGTACGACGACGGCTACTCCGAGAACACGCACACGTTCGTCAACAACATCAACACGCACGAGGGCGGCTCGCACCTCACGGGACTCAAGGGCGCGCTGACCCGCACCATCAACGACTACGCCCGCAAGAACAAGCTGTTCAAGAAGGATGACGAGAGCCTCTCCGGCGACGACGTACGCGAGGGCCTCACCTGCGTGCTCAGCGTACGCGTCATGGAGCCCCAGTTCGAGGGACAGACCAAGACCAAGCTGGGCAACTCCGAGGTGCGGGGCGCGGTGGAGGCCGCTGTCAACGAGCAGTTGGGCATCTTCCTGGACGAGAACCCCAAGGCCGCTCGGGCGATCATCGACAAGTCGCTCCAGGCCGCACGGGCTCGGGAAGCGGCTCGCAAGGCGCGGGATCTGGCGCGCAAGAAGAGCGCGTTGGAGAGCGGCGTGCTGCCCGGGAAGCTGGCGGATTGCTCGCTCACCGATCCCAGCCTCTGTGAGATCTACCTGGTGGAGGGAGACTCCGCCGGTGGGTCGGCCAAGATGGGCCGCGACCGTCAGTATCAGGCCATCCTGCCGCTGAAGGGCAAGATCCTGAACGTGGAGCGGGCGCGGATCGACAAGGTGCTGTCGAACGAGGAGATCCGCGCCATCATCACCGCCATCGGAGCGGGCATCCGGGACGACTTCGACCTCGGCAATGCGCGGTACCACAAGGTCATCATCATGAGTGTGGATGCCGCCGAGCACGTCTTCGTGCGTACCGAGGGCGGTGTTCGCATGACCGAGATCGGACCGTTCGTTGATGGTCTGCTGGAGGAGCACTCGAGCCGGCCGCGGTACGCACCCCACTGCGAGAAGCGCGAAGGCGGCGACCTGGGCGACGTGCTCTGCTTCGACGTCGACAGCAACGAGCTTCGGTTCCGACCCATCAAAGGCGTGCTGCGGCATCCCATCGACGAGGCGCTGTACGAGATCCGGACGGCCTACGGCCGTACCGTGCGGGTGACGGCCAGCCATAGTGTCTTCGTGGAGGAGGACGGACAGATCGGGCTCCGTCGTGGAGATTCGATCCACGCCGGTCAGCGTCTGGTGGCGCCGCGCAAGGTGACGTGGCCGGAGACGGCTCCAGCCCGGATCGACCTGCTCGCAGTCATGGCCGCGGATCCCGAGTGCGCGTCTCAGGTGGTTGCGCGCGGACCCGCCGTGGAGGCCTGGTACCGTGCCCGGGTGGAGGCCGAGTATGCGGGGCGGCCGGAGTGGAGCGAGGCCCGCGTCTCCCTCTCGGAGGACGCTCGCGCCGACATGGCGGCGGCCCGCCGGGCGTCGGGCATCGCCAATGCCGCCCTCTGCGAGGCGGTGGGCATCCGGCAGCCGGTGACGTTCTATGGATGGGAGCGGGGAAGCGCTCGGCCGACCCTGACCCATCTCGAGGCGTACCTGGATGCGATCGGAGCGTCGCGCGAGGACGTGCTCGCCCGTTCGGACGTGGGCCCGAGCCGCCTGCAGCAGACGTGGCGGGATCAGTACAGGGCGGCGCCGTCCAACCGCGTGCGCGACTACGTGAACGTGAGCGAGCTGACGCCCGAAGACGTGGCCTGGTTCGGAGAGCGGGACGACCTCACGCTCACGCCCAGACACCACGCGACGCAGGGTCTGCCCCGCCACCTACCGGTGGGTGAAGCACTCGCCACGCTGTTGGGCTTCTACGTCGCGGAGGGGTCGGTCTCGGTTCGGGGAGGCATCCGCTTCGCCATCGGGGCCCGCAATGCGGTCCTGGTCGATGATCTGGTCCGGTCGTGCGAGGCCGTGTTCGGATTGACGCCGCAGGTCTACGAAGGAACCGGAGGGCGGGTGGCGGAGCTCCGCATCGTCAACAGAGTGGCTGCGCTGGCCTGGGGTCGGCTGTTCGGCTTCCTGGGAGCGAGGGCGCACACGAAGCGGATCCCTGATCTGGTCTTCGAGCTTCCCCAGCCGGCCAAGCAAGCCTTCGTCCGAGGGTATTTCCTCGGGGACGGCACCCTGGCCCCCCGCCGGCTGGCGTTCACCACCACGTCGCGAGAGCTCGCATCTGGCCTCAGCTACCTGTTGTCGGGCTGGGGTGTCGTGGCGTCCCTTGCCTCGCGCGAGCCGGATGGTGTGGAGCGCTCCATCCGGGGCGCTCCCTGTGTGAGTCGCCACAGCGCCTGGACAGTCAGCGTGAGCGCGCGCGAGGACATCGAGACGCTGCGCTTCGTCTGGGAGGGTGCACCGGGCTGCGAGAGGATCGAGGCGTTCGTCGCCAGCGAATGGCCAACCGTGAATCGACGCTTCCGCTCGCTGCCCGGTGACCTGATGTCGCTCCCGATCCTGTCCGTGGAGGAGGTGGAAGCGACGAACGGCTTCGTATATGACTTCTCCGTGGCAGAGGACGAGAATTTCGTCGCCGGAATGGGCGGCCTCTGCTGTCACAACACCGACGCGGACGTGGACGGGGCGCACATCCGCACGCTGCTCCTGACGTTCTTCTTCCGGCAGATGCGGGAGCTGATCGAAGAGGGGTACGTCTACATCGCTCAGCCGCCGCTCTACCGCCTGCAGAAGGGGAAGACGGAGCTCTACGCCTACTCCGACAATGAGCGGGAAGAGATGCTCAAGCGGTTCGGTAAGAGCGATGGCAAGGTCAACATCCAGCGCTACAAGGGCCTGGGCGAGATGAACCCGGATCAGCTCTGGAAGACCACGATGGATCCGGAGAGCCGGACCATCCTGCAGGTCACGATGGAGAGCGCTGCCGAAGCGGACATGATTTTCTCCCGCCTGATGGGAGACGACGTGGAGCCGCGCCGGGAGTTCATCGAGAAGAACGCCAAGTTCGTGAAGAACCTGGACGTGTAGCGGCGCTACGGCGAAGGGCGTGGGCCATCGGGGGGCGGCGTCGTGACGCCGCCCCCCGTTGCTCATTCGAGACGCAGGCGCACCTGGACGATCTCTGAATTGCTGAGGGCGGTGAGGGTGTCGCCGTGCAGCGTGGCGCTCCCTGCGTTTGCCAGGAGCGTAGCGGTGTCCGGATCATCGCTCATGAGCCGGCGGACCACCCGTGTCTCGAGGTCGATCGCCAGTCCGAAGAAGTCCGGCCCGCGCGCGAGCAGCAGAACCGTGGCGGGTGGCTGCAGATCGGCGTCCTTCACCAGGAACGTCGAAGCCAGGAGCCATACCGGACGGGTGGGATACATCCGGTCGATGTCAGCCACCAGCGGCGACCACAGGGCGACCGGAAGCGACGCGCGGCCGACGAGATCTCCCGTTGCCAGGTCATAGGTCAAGAACGTGCCGCTCCGTTGCTCGAAGATCACGGCCTCGGTGGCGGTGACCCCCACCAGCACCAGCGCCGCAGGAACGCCGGTGTTCTCGGCTCGGAGCGACTGCAGTTCTGCGGGCAACACGCCGAAGGGGCGGCTTCCGTCTCTGCCCACGACCCGCATGAGCGCCACCGAATCCGGGGCCAGTACCAGCACGGTACCGTCCGGCAGGAGCGCGAGTCCGTCCGGCGTCGGGCTGGCATCCCCCAGGTTCACGACACCCACGTAGGCGCGACTCTCGACGTCGAAGAGGAGAACCCGGGCCGTGTTGTAGTCGTGGACCCCGATCCGCGGACCCGAACGCGACAGCAGCGCGGGACCCGTCATCTCGCCCGGCCCGCTTCCGCGACCCGCGAGCCGTCTTCGGACGCGGAGCTCGGGAGTGAGCTCCACCAGGTCGCTGGCACGAGGATCCGTCACGAGGTATCCCCCCGGTACGGCGCGGATAAGGACCGGTAGCGTCAGCCCGAGGGAGTCGTCGAGCACCTCGACCCGGTGCGCGAGCATCTCTGTGGTACGGATGTCCTCGCCCATGCGGAAGTCCTCCGGTTCGGCCGGAGGAGGAGGCGCACAAGCGCCGACCATCAGGGCCAAGGCACCGACGACGAGGTAGGTGGCCACACGACTCGACGGCATGGATCCTCTCTTGGGTTCGGGAAGACCACCCGGGGTCGCGCGCCCCCGGGTGGCTCCGTCCGGGTCAGATCAGCGTGTAGGTGCTGCAGTCGAGCCTCGTCCTCTGGCCGCCTGCCATCTGGTACAGGCCCTCGTAGTACTGCACCTCGGTGGTGGTCGTGTAGCTCCCGCCGAACTTGGAGAGCGATCCTCCCGCGCTGTACGTGACCGTCTTCGTGACCAGCCGCTCCGCGATGAGCGTGCCGAAGGCGGGATTCGAGCTCCCTCCCGAGATGTAGTCGGAGCAGCGGGTCGGGTCCGCCTTCACGGGGTCGGGCAGGTTCAGCGTCAGTGTCATCGCAGCCAGGAGTGCCAGAAGGAGTGACCGTCGAAGCATCGTGCCTCCTCGTGCTGGCGCCGCCCGTATCCGGGCGGCCGTGAATCGAACGCCGGCTCGGATGCGAGCGGCGTCCGACAAGCTCACGCGAGGGCCGGGGCGCGAGGATGGACGATCGGGCCTGGTGACGCGGATACACTGTGGCCGACCGAGCGGGTTTGTCCATGTACGGATGGGACAGATTTCCGGTCCGGTGGGCGGCGGTCCGCGGGGCCGGTGGTTCCGTGCCGGCGGCGTGGGGAGACGCGGGCCTGCGCCGGCGGGTGGGGCGTGTGGCCGGATCGGCCCCGAGGGGCGCGGGTCGCCTCAGCAGGGGCGATCAGAGGCCGGGGCGGAGCCCCGGTGCCGAGCTGCTACGACCCGCTGCCTTCCTCAGGGATTCGCGAAGACCGGCATGTCCCGGGCTTCGCCGTAGTCCTCGATCGGGGCTGCATTGCGGAGGCGCTCCATGTCCTCGTCCGTGATGACGAAGTCGACGTCCGCATTCTCCCTCATGTGCTTCGCATTCGCCGTCTTGGGCAACGGCAGGAGGCCGAGCTGCAGCGTGTAGCGGATGGAAAGGCGGGGAATCGAGACTTCGTAGCGCCGCGCCATCTCCGCGATCTCCTTGTTCTCGAGCAACGCGCCGTGGCCGATGGGGGAGTACGCCTCGACCAGCATCCCCCGGTCCTGGACATTCCGGATGAGGTCGGCAGGTGTGTTGCTGATGTGGGCCAGGATCTGGTTCACCATGGGCTGGACCGAGCAGACCTCGAAGAGGTTGTCGAGATCCGCCTGCTCGAAATTCGACACGCCGATGGCCCGCAGCTTCCCGGCCTCGTATGCGTCCTCCAGTGCCTTCCATGCCTCGCGGTTCCCCTCGAAGTAGCGATCCTGCCCGCGGAACTCGGCCCAGGGTTGGGGGCTGTGGATGAGCATGAGGTCGATGGATTCCAGCCCCAGCGCCTCCAGCGATCCATCGATCGCCGAGGCCGCCGCCGCGTACGACTTCACTTCCGCGGCCAGCTTCGTGGTCACGAACACCTCGTCGCGCGCGGTTCCGCTCGACTCGAGTGCGCGACCCACCCCCGCCTCGTTCTGGTAGGCCTGAGCCGTATCGAAATGGCGGTAGCCGATCTCGAGCGCATCGCGAACGGCTTGCTCGACGTCCTCATCGGTGACCATCCACGTGCCGAGCCCCAGCTTGGGGATCTCCACGCCGTTTGTCAGGGTGTAGGTTTCGTGCAGGATCATCGGTTGGATCTCCATGCGTCGGGTTTGCGAAGGAAGGGGTGTTGCTTCCGGCTCCCGTCCGCTGTGCCTATCCCCGCCGTCCGCCCGCGGCAGATGGCGGGGACCCGATGGTGGAACTGGCGCCGGACGGCGCTGCGTTCTGCTGCCACGGGAGGCGGCCTTCGATCTCGGCTTCCAGGGAGAAGCTGAGGAAGGTCCGGATCAGGACCACCAATCCAAGGGCCGAGACGGTCCGCAGCGTCGGCTCGACCAGGATGGTCCCGATGATGTCTCCCGCCACGAGGAGCTCGAGCCCGAGCAGGATCGCCCGGCCCAGGTTGGCGCGGTACTGGTGGTAGACGCGCGGGAACGCCTCCCGGCGCACGATCGCGGCCAGGAAGACGCAGGTCGCAATGATGCCGCCGATGAGAATGGCCGCGACCCCGGCCATCTCGATCCAACGTGCGACCGGTTCCACCCACCCTCGTTCCATCGTTCCGATCCTGGGTCCGCCGCGGCCTCCGTGTTTCGACCCGCGGTCCGGTGACCGCTGGACCGGAGCGACCCGGCCGCGGGGACCGGGCGGGGAGCGGGTCGATGCGGCCCACCGGTGCGCCGATCCCGGAACGAACCCCCGTACTGCTGCTCCGGCGCCGGACGCGACCACGGCCGCGGGAGGAGCCAAGCGCAACAAGCGTTCCGGTGGACGACGCCGGGGATCGTCAACCTCCCCCGGCGCGCTGCCTGAGCAGCGCCAACACCTCCGGCTCGGCGGCCAGGCGAGGCTCGTCGATCCAGGCCGGGTCGACGTGCGCGCCTGCGGCCACGAGCGCGCCGACCGTGCGCCGGTAGGGGTCCGGGGACCGTCCCTCTTCCAGCCACGCGTGGAGCGCCCACACCAGGGGTGGGGTCCCGTAGCGGCCGTCCAGCGCATCGATCTCCGCCCCGCGCGCCAGGAGCAGCTCCACCAGGGCGGCGTGGCCTTCGTAGGCGGCCAGGTGCAACGCGGTCCGGCCGTCGTCCGCGGCCCGCTGCGACGGGTCCACCCCCGCATCCAGGAGAACCGCGAGGGTCGGACGTTGGTCGTACCACGCCGCCATGAGCAGCGCCTCGACCGCTTCTGCGGAAGCGGGCGCGAACGGTGTGGACTGGATCCACCGTTCGATGACGTCGACCCGTCCGATCCCGGCCGCTTCCACCAGATCCAGGGCGGCGCCACGCGCGGCGAGATGCGCACCCGCTTCGGGACACCCGTTCGCCAGGCAGGCACGAACCATCCCGGGCGCAAGCGCCGCGCCCCGCTCGAGCAGCAGGTCGATCAGGTCGTTCTGGACGCCCCTGCGTCTCGGATGCGCGCTCGTTGCCACCAGACCGAGTGTGGTGGCGCCCCCGCCGTAGACGTCCGCCTCGGCATCGATGTCGGCACCGGCATCCAGGAGGAGGCGGGTGAGCGCCACGATGTTGGGCGGAGTCCTCTGCCGATAGTTCTCCACCCCGTTCGCGGCCACGTAGTGCAGCAGTGTCGCGCGGTGCTCCCGGGTGGAGCGCGCGTGGAGGAGCGACGGGTGGGCAGCGAGCACCTGTTCGAGCCCAGACAGGTCTCCTGCGACGATCGCATCCGCAGCGCGCTCGAACGCGCCCGCGGGCGAGTCCTCCCGGACGAGGGACTCGATGTGGCACAGCAGCGCGGTCCAACTCGGGAAGCCGTGGGCGCGCGCGATCACGAACAGCGCCTGACTGACGTTCGACCCGTGGTCTACGAGCCGTGCGTGCGCGAAGTCGGCGAGCTCGTGGACGTACCGCCTGGGGTCACGAGGCGAGGAACGCTCGTCCGGCAACAGGCGCAACAACGCCTCGACCCAGCGGGCGGCCCAGGTCCGGATACCGTCGATCCCGCAGTGGCTGGCCTCGACCAGCTCCTTGGCGCGGGTCCGGTACTGGGCCGGAGAGGGACGCGGCGGAAGCGGGAGGACGTCCTGGGGATTGGGATACATACGAAGCTCCTTTCGTGGTGCCTGGCGTCCGCACAGATCAGGCTGAAAGAAGATTCGTTCTGTCGGGGTCCTGCGGCTGGGTGGGCACGGCCCTTTTCGCGGACGGAGAGCGCCCCTGCGCGCGGACGGAAGCTAGAGGGAGCCGACGGCCGTGGGCAAGCGCGACGCTACGGTGCCCGCGATCATCGGGGGCCGAGCGTTTGGATCCGCGCGGGGATCGAAGCTCAGGCCGCGGGCCCGTGCGACACGGACTCAGGTGATCCGCAGCGTCTCCACCACGATGAAGGAGAGCAGCAGGAGCACAGCGCCCACAGTGGCGACCGCGTGATAGCGGAGGGACCGCACCGAGGCCAGGGACGCGAGCAACACGGCCGCGAGGAGGTTGAGGAAGGCCGCCTGCGGATCCGCGGCCCGGAGCGCCCGCAGGGTCTCGAGGACCGACGCGGCCGCCAGCACACCGAAGAGCAGGCGGTGGATCCCGAAATAGTGGGCTCTCAGGTCGTACTCCGCACCCGGGTCCTCTGCCGGCAGCACGAGCGCCGCTGCCAGATAGAACAGGACCGGCACCAGCAGCACCAGCAGGAACGAGAAGAAATTCCAGCCCTCCTGGAAGCGCAGCCCGAAGGCGGCCCACCACCACTGCACGAGCGCGACGAAGACGAGGCCGCTCCACGTGAGCGGTAGCCAGTGGTAGCGGACGCGGCCCCGCGCGCGGGCCAGACGTTGCACTCCGCCCAGCAGCTCGGTGACACCCAGGCCCAGCACGATGGAGATCAGGACGGACAGGTACTCGAACGGCGTCACGACGGGTCTGCCCCTTCTTCGGAGTCGGAGTGGCTGCGCTCCGCGTGTCGGGCGGCCACGGCGTCGAGGATCCTGCGGCCTACGGCGCCGCCATGCACGTCGATCGCGGCGTGGAGGATCATGGGCCAGAGCAGCGACGCGGTTCCCACGTACAGGAAGCCGGCCAGGATGCCGATCACCCCGGTCTTGATCACACCGCTGCGGCCCTGGTAGGCGTGCGCGACCCCGAAGGCGAGGCCGGCCAGCAGGGCGGACGTCCACGGGCCCGTCCAGACACCCACCCAGGCGATGAGGAAGCCGCGGTAGAGGATCTCCTCACAGATGCCGGCGGTGAGCGAGAGCGCCGCGAAGGCGCGGGCCTCCTCGTCGGTGCGGGGCAGCAGCTCGGCCACCCCCAGGGTCTCCCCTGCATACTCGACGAGCTCGGCGCGCTCCAACCGCCGCACCGCCCGCCACTGCCCGGCCAGGAACGCCAGTCCCAGGCCGGTGATGGCCAGGCCGGCGAGACTCCCGGCGTCCAGCGGGAGCTGGAATCCGAGCGAGGCCGGGCTCCGACCCGCCATGAACCAGCCGAGCAGCACGATGCCCGTGACCGTCCACTGCCGCGCCATGCCGCGCACGTACTCGCGGCGCCGGGCACCGGGACCGCCGGTCGCCACGGCCCGCCGGAAGCGCGCCCAGCTCCACCGTGCGTGCAGCGGGAACGCGATCAACAGGACCGCGGCGAGGAGGTGGTCCCAGAGGGTCGGTTCGATCATGAGGGGTGGGCGGCGTGCGGGTCTCGATCCCCACGGTGGACCCGGAGAGCGCGGTGCGCCAGTCGCACGATGTGCGAAGCAGGCGTTATAGACGCCGTCGCGGCCTCACGCGGGCGGCGGCCGCCCTCACCCGCCGCCGCTGGCGAACGACCGTGCTCAGGGTCGCCGCTGCAGCGACGGCAAACCCCGGAACGCTTGCAGGTCGTGCTCGAACGTGCGCTCGTGCGCGCGGCCGTCGTCGTCCCGCCATCCCACCGTGGCGCGGAAGCGGACGGGTTTGCGCTCCAGCAGCGCGCTCAGGCGGTCCACGAAGACCCGGATCGGACGGTCGGGCCGAAGCAGCCCGAGGCAGCGGAAGAGCGGCAGGTCTCCGAGCGCGACCTGTCCTCCGAGCGCCGACAGCGGCGGGTCGAGCGTGACCCGGACCTCGTGCGCGGGCGTCTGACCCACATTGAGCAGCACGAGCTCGACGACGTCGTCCGTCACGTCCACATCGAGCACCACGTACGGGGGGCGCGGCTCCCTGCGCGCGTCGGGCGTGGCCACGTCAGTCGTCCAGGTCGATGCCTTCGTGGCAGAGCTCCAGCGACTCGATGGCCACCTCCGACCCCGTGGCCTTGAGGTCCGGGCCCATCCATCTGCAGGGCCAGGCGCGCCGCAGGTTCCAGCGCATCACCTCCTGGCGGCTTTCATCCAGCAGCGAGATGCGCACGGTGGCGCGTTGCACGTTGCCCTGCAGGGCGCTCAGCAGCCAGTTCCAGAACGTCGCGTCGCCGGTCACGCCCCGCTTGCAGACCAGGTTGGGATACTTCGCGAGGCCCGGCATCTTCCGCACGGTGATGTCCTCGGTGCCGACCCGGTACTCGATGACGTCGATGTCGACGCCCAGGCCGGTGATCTCCGAGAAGGATCCGCGGGCCGTGGCCCCGTCGCTGATCCCCTGCACCTCGATCAGGAAGTTGTAGTTGCCGTAGGGATCGTCGCGGTAGGTCGGGGGCATGTCGGATCTCCGGCAGGGGGTGTCCTTCGGGAGTGGCGTGAACGGCGCCCGCGGGAGGTCAGGAGGCGGGCCCGCCTCGCGTGTCCCAGCGTCGTGCGCTACCGCTCCACCGTCAGCACCCGCCCGGGCAGCGCGCGGTAGTCCACGCCTTCCACCCGCTGGCTCGTGCGGCCTCCGGGCGTGAGCACCGTCACCTCCACATCCACGCGCTCGATCCCCGCGGGCAGGCCCACGTGCACCGGCGCGGCGCCCTGCGAACAATAGCCGCCGCCCGTGTCCACGAGCCGCGACCCCAGGAGTCGGTCCGTACCGGACTCGAAGACCCGCACCTCCGCACCCGCGCGCGTATGGCGGCCGCTGGGATCGAGCACGCGCACCTGGACGGAGCGCTCCGCGCGCTCGGCCGGGAGCAGGTTCCGGAGCAGGGGATGCGTCCCCACACCGGGGTCGTTGTTGGCGAGCGCCAGGTCCAGATCGCCGTCCGCGTCGTAGTCCGCCCAGCGCACGCCGTGGCTCGCGCCCTTGGTCAGGATCAGCGCGGGCGTGGCGTCCGCGAAGGTGCCCTGGACGTTGCGGAACAGGTGGTCGGGCGCCTCGGGCTCGTCTCCCAGGAACGCGGCCACGAAGACGTCCGGCCACCCGTCGTTGTCGTAGTCGCCCCAGGCGGCCGTGGTGCTGTGATGGTCGGCGGCAACCGGCGTGCCCTGCGCCACTTCGGTGAACGTGCCGTCCCCGTTGTTGCGCCAGATGGCATCCGGGCCGTAGTTGGCCACGAACAGGTCCAGGTCCCCGTCGTTGTCGTAGTCGGTGACGTCCGGCCCCACACCGCCGATCTCCTCGGAGCGCTCGCCGCCGTCCATGCCCAGCTCGGCGGCCACGTCCGTGAAGGTCCCGCCGTCGTTCCGGTAGAAGCCGTCCGCGTCCCCGTTCTGGTTGGCCACGAAGGCGTCGAGGTCCCCGTCCTGGTCGAAGTCCGCCCAGGCCACTCCGACCGTGCGGCGGGGATCGCCGATCCCGGTCTCCTCCGTCACGTCGGTGAAGGTCTGACCGTCGTTGCGGTAGAGGCGATTGGGGCCGTCGCGCAGCGCCACGAAGAGATCGACGTCCCCATCCTGGTCGATGTCGATCCAGGAGGTCTGACGAGTCGTCCCGTCGACGGAGACGCCGAGCTGCCCCGTGACGTCCGTGAAGTGCGTCCCGTCTCCGTCATTGCGGTAGATGCGGTCGGTGCCGCCCCCGGCGGGGAAGCCGATGTAGACGTCCAGATGGCCGTCCCCGTCGAAGTCCCCCCAGGACGCCACGCGCGTGTCCTCGGGGCTGGCCAGCCCGACGTCGGCGGCCACGTCGGTGAAGGTCCCGGCGTCGTTGCGGTAGAGACGGTCGGGCCCGTTGCGGAAGCCCACGAACAGGTCCAGATCGCCGTCGTTGTCGAAATCGATGAACGCGTTGGGCTGCGCCCCCGAAGCGGAGAACAGCTCCGGTTGCACGGACTCGAACGTGGGCGGGAAGTCCGGGTCACGCTCCTCCAGCGTGCCCTGCTCGGCCGCGCAGGCGGCCAGCAGCAGGGACGCGCAGAGCGCGAGGCCCTCCCGCCCGCGGCTCACGCCACCCCCGCGAAGGGAGTGTCGAGCGAGGTCGACTGCGGCGTGAACAGCTTCGCGCCCTGCTCGGTGACGTACATGCAGTCCTCCAGGCGCACACCGAACTCACCCGGGATGTAGATGCCGGGCTCGTCGCTGAAGGTCATGCCCACCGCGAGCGGCAGCGTGTTCCCGCGCACCAGGTACGGCCACTCGTGGCCGTCCATGCCGATCCCGTGGCCCACGCGGTGCGTGAAGTAGGCGTAGTCGGGCCCGTAGCCGGCGTCGGAGATGACCTTGCGCGCGGCCGCGTCCACGTCCTCGCAGGGCACACCGAGCTGCGCGGCCTCCAGCGCGGCCGTCTGGGCCGCCAACTCGATCTCGAAGACGTCCCGCATCTTCTGTGTGGGCTGGCCCAGCACGAAGGTACGGCTCATGTCGGAGCGGTATCCCTCCACGCCGCAGCCGCCGTCGATCAGGAGGATGGTCCCCTCCCGGATCACCTGCGGGGTGCGCGAGCCGTGCGGCAGCGCAGCGTATTCGCCCGTCTGCACGCTGGCGCCGCCGGAGAAGCCTTGGCGCTCGTGCGCCATCGACACCAGGCGCCCGAAGTCGGATTGGGTCATGCCCTCTTCCATCGACTCGTAGGCGGCCTTGTAGGCCCGCAACGTCACGTCGTTGGCGAGCTGCATGAGCTCGAGCTCGTGCGCGTCCTTGTGGATGCGGCATCCGGCGCTGATCGGGGTGCCGCTGGTGATCTCCAGCGCGGGGGCGGCCTGGGCCACGCCGTTGGAGAACACGAACCGCACCGTCTCTTCCACGCCGAGGCGTCCGGTGGCGATGCCGCGGTCGCGCAGCCCCTGGGCCACGAGCGCGTAGGGGTCGCCGTCCTCGTGCCACGTCAGCACTTCGCTGTCGGCGTCGAAGGGGCCGTCCGCCAGCTGCTCGCGGGCGCGGTCCTCCTCGAAGAAGGGACAGACCACGAAGGGCGTTCCGGTGCGGGGGATGATCAGCGCGAGCAGCCGCTCGGACAGCCCCCACTGGATGCCGGAGAAGTACACGAGCGACGTCCCGCCCGTGAGCATCAACGCGTCGATGCGGTTGTCCGCCATGAGGCGGCGCGCCTTCTCCATCCGGCCCGCCCGCTCCTCGCGGGTGATGGGGCGCGCCTGGTCCCGCACGGACGTGAGCGCCGCGATGGGGGCGGGCACGTCCTGCGAGGCCGCCTCGCGGGTCTGCGATTCTGCGCCCTGACAGGCGGTGCCGGCGAGCGCCGCGGAGGAGACACCCAGGAAGGAGCGACGAGAGATCATGGTTCGCTACCCGCGTTGAAGATGGACTTCGGGATCATGACGTGGACGCCGACCTTCTGGTCGACGAGCTGGGTGATGCGGAGATCGCAGGCCAGGCTGACGAGGCGGTACGCCTCGCCCGTGTCCACGCCCCAGCGGTCGTGGATCAGCTCGGTGGCCTGGCGGATGGCGATGCGCGTGGCCTCGGTGAGGTCTTCATCCGCGCCCATGGCGATCCAGTGCGTCTGGGTCTCGGCCCGCGGCCACTCGATGCTGTGGTCCTTGTGCACGATCAGCTGGACCAGGCCGCGCAGGGAGGTCTCGATGGCGGTCTGGTTGACTTCGCCGTCCCCCTGGGCGGCGTGGCCGTCGCCGATCTCGAAGAGCGCGCCCGGCACGTGCACCGGGATGTAGAGCGACGTGCCCGCGACCAGCTCGCGGTTGTCGATGTTGCCGGCGTGGATCCAGGGCGGCACCGAGCTCCACCGTCCGGCGTCCGGCGGCGGAGCCACACCCATGCTGCCGAAGAAGGGCCGGAGCGGGATATGGATGCCGGGCTGGAATTCGGCCATCATGCGTTCCCGGTCCAGCCGGAAGATGCGGGTGCGCTCCTCCGGGCAGAGCTCGCGCATGAAGCCGCTGCAGCCGTTGTAGCCGTAGGCGATCGGCAGGTCCACCGTCAGGATGCGGACCTCCAGGACATCTCCCGGCTCGGCGCCCTCGACGAAGACGGGCCCCGTCAGGATGTGGCCCCCCGGCCCCCGGTCGGTCACCACCTCGGTGACGTCGCGCAGGTTGATCTGGACTTCGTCCGGTGGGATGCCCGCGGCCTCCAGGCGCTCCGGGGTGGACGTCAGGAGGGTGGAGACGTCCACGATGTCCCCGGACCGGATCCGGAGCACCGGGGCGGCCTCCGCCCAGTAGTAGCCCCAGGCCACGGTCCGGGGCGTGGCGTCCAGGCGGTGGACCATCGGGGTGGAGGACGCCTCCTGGGCCGACAGTCGGGCCGGCAGGAGCGTCCCGAGCAGCAGGAGCGGCAGGACGAGGCGCATCCCGCCAGTATGCTCGGGGCGGGGGGGACGCGGCAACTTCCGGGGGGACCGGGGCCGGGGTCTGGGGCTGGCCGAGCCTTGGACGGAGGCTGACCGGCCGGGTCAGGGCTGCCGATGTCGTCCACCGCCAGGGGCCAAGGACCCCCGCCGAATCTCCTTTGTGCTCGCCGGACGACTGGTGGGCGCCAAGCGGAGGCGCGTCCTTTGATCGAAGAAGCTTGCCTCGGTTCAGCCGCGCTGGTAAGACGTCTACAGGTAATCGTCAAGGGACCTCGCCCCCCTCCTGCGAGCCGTTGACCATCGGGTTGCCGCGACCTGTTCACCGCCTGGTGAGGTGATTCGCCATGCGCGCTCGCTCATTCGCTTCGCTGCGAAAGACGTTCTCTACCATTCTCTTTGTAGTCGTCACGGTCTCAGGTTGCCAGAGTGTCGAGGCACAGTCTTCGCGCGCTGTTCATCGGGAGCGTCCCGCAGCAATCCGCCTCGTTCCGGTAGTCAGGCTGGACCCGAACGCATCGCCGTTCGGTCCAACAACACGGATTCTCTGGCACCGCGGAAACTACCTCATCGTCGACGAACGCAAGGGCCACGAGGTCTTTGTCTTTGATGCGCAAGGCGAATTCCTGACCGGTGTGGGGCGTCAAGGACGAGGTCCGGGGGAGTTCAGCGACATCATCGCGCTTGGGGTCGGAGCGGCGGATTCCGTGGTCCTCTTCGACCGTGGTAATCTGAGAATGATCGTGCTTGACCCTACCTACAGAGTGGCTCGCGAAGAGCCGCTGCCATTTGTTCCCGAGAAGAATGCGCTCCTCGGGGTCGCGGGGGGCGCGATGCTCGTCGCGACCGCATCCGGGTTTCGCACCGGCGATGTCGCCGGGGTGTCGCTGATCGGGAGCAGGGGTGAGGTAATGTGGACTGCTCCGGATCGAACCTACTCGAGCGGCGGCTACGTTCGGGGAGTGGACTTCGCGCCGTCCACCGCCGGCCACGCCTGGGTGTTGAACAACCCCGACTACACTCTCCGGCGAATCGACCTGCGTACGGGGGCCAGCATAGGTGCGACGCTTGAACTCGCTGGCCCCGACTGGGCTTCCTTCACCCGGGGCGGAGGACCGCCGAGCTTCGGTCTGGGTGTGGGCGAGGACGCGACGAACAGGGTGTGGACCATCATCAGGATGCCTCAAGAAGTGTCCCCTCGCCCCCTTCCGCCCGACGCTCCCTATCCTACCGAAGGCCCTGCAGGAATCTTCGATCTGGTGATCGAGGTCGTCGACGCGAGTCGCGGAGCCGTCATTGCACAGTCGCGCCTGGACGACTTCCCGGGAGGGTTGTTGGGTCGGGGGCCCGTCGCCGGGTCCATGAGGGTATTCACGTACGACGATGAAATGGGTGCGGTCGTTGTGTGGGACGCGTTCGTCAACTAGTTGGTCTGTTCCCGAAGCTGAGTGAACGCGGATACCGCCTCACCCACGATGGCCGGGAGTTGCAGGTCTTCGAATGCGGAGCCGACCGGCCCATCCTGAGCATCGCGATCTCGGTTCCGATTGGGAGTGCGCTGAGGACTGTCATCGGTGATCACAGTGTACGACACGTTTCATAGGTAACGAGCACTCGAGAACAACGGAGGCGCGGAGCTGGAGTGCTGTCTACTCCAGCGCCAAGAACAGGTTGTTCAGCGATTCCGCCAGGGTGGGATGGGCGAACACCCCATCCCGGAGCGCCGTGAACGGCAGGTCCGCCACCATGGCCATCTGCAGGACGCTCATCACCTCGCCGCCTTCGATCCCGAGGATGGCCGCGCCCAGGACCCGGTCGGTCCCGGCGTCCACCACGGCCTTCATGAACCCGCGGGTCTCGTCCGTCTCCACGGCGCGCGCCACACGCTCCATCGGGAGCTTCGCGACCCGGATGTCCCGCCCCTGCTTCCGGGCATCGGCCTCCGTCAGGCCCACGCGCCCGAGCTGGGGGTCCGTGAACATCACGTAGGGCAGCAGGCGACCCGCCCGGGTCACGGACCCGTCGCCGAGCAGCTGCGACTCGACCACGCGGTAGTCGTCGTAGGAGATGTGGGTGAACGGAGGCGCGCCGGTGATGTCGCCCAGCGCCCAGACGTTCTCCACCCCGGTCCGGCAGCGATCGTCCACAGGGATGAAGCCGCGCGCGTCCGGCTCCAGACCGGTGTGCTCGAGGCCGAGACCATCGGCGTTTGACCTGCGGCCGATGGCCACCAGCAGGTGGCTTCCCAGCACCGTGTCGCCCCCTTCCAGGTGCAACGCGATGCCACCGTCGGGACCGACGCCGACGCGTTCGGCAGGTGTGTCCAGCCGGAGGTCGATCCCCTCGTCCCGCAGGATGTCGGCGAGCGCGTCCGAGACGTCCTCGTCCTCGCGCGCGACGAGACGCGCGCCGCCCTCCACGATCGTGACGGCGGCGCCGAAGCGCCGGAACATCTGGCCGAACTCGAGCCCGATGAACCCGCCCCCGAGGACGATCAGGTGCTCCGGCACCTCCGCGAGCTCCATGATCGACGTGGAGGTCAGATACGGGACACGGTCCAGGCCGGGGAGGTCGGGGATCCGCGTGCGGGTGCCGGCGTTGATGAAGACGTGCTCGGCGGCGAAGCGGCGAGCGGGCACGCCCTCGCCATCCGTCTCCGCGTCGTGGACGGAGACCGCGCGCGGGCCCGTGAAGCGCGCCACGCCGGGGACCAGCTCGAGCGTATCGTGCTTCGTCAGCCCGCGCTCGCTGCTGCCGCTCCACGCGTCCACGATCGCCCGTTTCCGGGCGCGCACGGCCGCCAGGTCCACGGTGACCTCCCCCGCGTGCACGCCGTAGTCGCGGGCGCGCCGGGCCAGGTGCGCGACCCGCGCGCTGGCCACCATGGTCTTGGTGGGCGTGCAGCCCTCTACCACGCACGTCCCGCCCACGCGTCCCTTCTCGACGACGACCACCCGCCATCCGGCCTTGGCCAGCGCGCCGGCCAGCGGCTTCCCGGCCTGGCCTGTTCCGATGATGAGGGCGTCACAGGGCTCGGGCTGGGTCATGGTCGTCGGCTCGCTCGGATCGGGGGAGGGGGCCACGGAGGCCGTGGGGGCTCCACGGCGTGGGGTCCTCCGAGGCACCGGTGTCCAATTCTGTGGGGGGTGGATGGGTTCCTGGCGCAGTCGGCCGCCGCCTTCGCGGTTCGGGGGCTCGACGGCAACGCGGCTGGACCAGACGCCTTGCGGTGTCGGAGTTCGGCACGCCATATTGATCAGATATAGTTTACTAAATCATGCTCGACCAATTATGCCGATCCACCCGATGGGCGACATGATCGGCCGCGAGGCCGAATGGCGGCAACTGGTGGACTTCGCCACCAGCGGAGAGCGTGCGGCCAGTCTGGGTCTGGTCTGGGGCCGGCGGCGCATCGGTAAGTCCTTCCTGCTCCAGGGCCTGGCCGAGCAGACGCAGGGCTTCTACTACCATGCCGTGCGCGGATCGAGCGGTGAATCCCTGCAGGATCTCGGAAGGCACCTCGGGACGCACGTAAGGTCCATCGCTCCCCTCGCGTTCGGATCATGGGACGACGCCATCGGTGCCTTGATGGACCTGGGGAATCGCCGGGAGACGCTCGTCGTCCTGGATGAGTTCCCCTACATGCTGGAGCACACGCCGGCACTGGACTCCCTGGTGCAGAGGGCGTACGCGCCCCGGGCGGGCACACGACGGGAGACCCGGACCCGTCTGGTCCTGTGCGGATCGGCCCTGAGCGTCATGGGACAGCTCCTCACCGGAACCGCGCCCCTGCGGGGTCGAGCCTCGCTCGACCTCAGGCTGCAACCGTTCGACTTCCGCACCGCGCGTCTGCTGCACGGAATCGATCATCTGGAGACCGCGGTCCTGACCTACGCGGTCATCGGTGGGGTCGCCGCGTACGCTCGGGAGATGGTGGGACACGATCTTCCCACCGGCCCCCACGATTTCGACCGTTGGGTTTCGCTCCGTGTGCTCTCTCCGACCTCACCCCTGTTCGGCGAAGTGGACCTGTTGTTCGCAGACGACCCCACGCTGTCGAAGGCGCGCAAGCCGAACCTCTACCACTCGACGCTCGCCGGTGTGGCACTCGGCAACCACGCCTGGAGTTCGCTGACGAACTACGTGAAGATCCCTGGCGGCTCCCTCTCCAGCGTGGTGTCGGCCCTCGTGTCTGCCGATTTCATCACCGAGGTGCAGGACCCGGTGCGGGACAACCGTCCGACCTACCAGCCGGCCGATCCTCTGATTCGCTTCCACTACACCATCCTCCGTCGCCACCAGGCCAGGTTGCGCCGCCACGGTGCGGACATCGATGCGCTTTGGGCGGAACTCACCCCTACGTTCCGCTCTCAGGTCCTGGGGCCGTGCTTCGAGTCGATGGCCCGGTCGTGGACGATGCACTTCGCCAGCCACGACACGCTTGGAGGTGCACCCGTCCACGTCGGACCCACGACGTTGTCCGTCACCAACGGTGATACCGGCGCGACAGAGCAACGAGAGCTCGACGTGGTGGTGGCGGGTGGAGATGCCGAGACCCCGAGCGGCCGAACGGTGACGGCGATCGGCGAGGCGAAGGTTGGCGAACGGCTCTCACTCCGACACCTGCGGCGACTCGAGGAGGCGCGGAGAGCGCTGGGGGAGACCGCCGCGTCCGCCAAGCTGCTGCTGTTCGGGCAGCACTTCGACCCCGACCTCCTCCGGGCTGACGGGGACCGCGACGACCTGGAGATCGTCGACCTGGCACGGCTCTACGAAGGCGAATAGCGGCGAATCGCCCCGACGCTAGCGCACGATCCTCCCGATCCGGACGAGCGCCTCGAACGTCCGGAAGCGCACGTCGCCTGCCACGCCGTCGAACGCGGTGGTGAGCCGCTCGGTGGCGCGCAGCTCCAGCCCGATCCGGTAGGTCGGCGTGACCTCGACGTCGACACCCGCCCCGGCCGTGGCCCCGCCGCCCGTCACGTGATCGCGTTCGAGGATCTGGTTGAGGACGCCGCTGCGGTTGGAGCGGAGCAGGATGTCCAGCGTGGGCCCCACGCCGATCCAGCCGGTGAGCGGTCCCACCTGCAGGCGCCCCTTGGCCAGCACCGACATCGTCAGGTAGTCGGCGGACAACTCCGTGGCGCCGAGGCCGTCCGGATCCTGACGCTCGTTGTAGACCTCGCCCCCGCGGCGCACGAGGCCCGCCGAGGCCAGCACGGAAAGCGCGTCGATGGACGTACGCGCATCCGCGAAGACGCCCAGGGTCGGAGCTCCGGTTCTACGCGATTCGTACGGGCTTCTCCAGAGGGAGCGGGCGCTGGCGACACCGGCGTAGCCGCCGAGCGTGGCCCATTCACGCGGAAGCTCCTGAGCCGACGCCGAGGGGTGCAGCGTGAGCGCCGACAGGACGAACACCGCGATGCCGAGGACCGGGATGCGGGGAACCAGCATGCGGAGCGGACCCATGAGCGATCGCTGCAACTCGGCCTGCGGTGGATGTCGTCACCGCCGCAGCCCGTACGCGCGGGATCCGACGGTCCGTTGCTCTCACTCGACCGTCAGCGCCACGAAGTCCGGTTGGGTCTCGGTGAGGATCTCGAGGATGGCTGCGCGGTCGTCCGCCGACAAGTGCTGGTAGTCGCCGCTCCGGTCCTCTCCCGTCAGCACGGCGCGCACCCGGTCATAGGCCCGGCGGCGCACGGCGTCCGGCAGCGCCAGGAACGCGTCCGAATGGATCAGGAAGCTCAGCGGGTAGCGGAACACACGGTTGCCCAGGTCCAGATCCCGCAGAGAGCGCCCCTGGCTGTCGTGCGGGCCACGCGTGGCAAACATCTCGGCGAATCCGGACGTGCCCACCACGGGGCCACCGAGCGGAACCTCCCCCACGAAGAACATGGCGCGCACGAGGCGGTCGACGGCGCCGTCGATGCGCATCCGGGTCGCGGGGGTCAGTCCGTCCGTCGGGGGTGCCTCACCGGTGGTCCGGAGCAGGTACTCCTGCTCGCGCAGCGCCGTGGCCGATTCCTGGGCCGCCAGCGCGATCAGGTTGTGGATGCGGGCCTGATGGGCCAGCACCAACAGGGCCACGATGTCGCTGTGCTCCGACAGGTACGGCGTGGTGTCGAATCGGCCCTCGAGCGACGTGACATGCGCTTCGGACGTCAGGTCCTGCTGGGCCAGATAGCGCGCCCGGTCTCCGACCTCGTGGTGCAGGTCGGGCGCCATGGCGTTGCCGGCGTGCGTCGTGTTGCCGGCGGAGCCCGTGACGTACCACCCGCCCCAGCGCGCGTCGATCGGCGTCCGCTCGGTGGTCGGGCCGTCATGCACGTTGGTGATCACGTACCCGTGCCGGTCCGCGAGCACGGACAGCAGCATGAAGCCGGGCACGCCGAACGTGACGTTCCTGGACTCGTGGCACATCAGGCAGGTCGTGGTCTCCCGCGTGAAGGTGGGAGGGCCCTCCGGGTTCTGCGACAGCGTGTAGAACGCGCCGCCCTCGTCCGGATCCACCGCGCCGATCTCCAGGATCGGGCTCTCCTGCACCCAGCCGATATAGACGTCGTCGTTGAAGTAGACCGCGCGCGGCGTCCACGGAGCGATGCGGTCCGTCTGCAGGCTGGTGCGCGAGAAGATCAGGCCCTGCGACTCGATCGGTACGTCCAGCGCTGCGAGCAGCGACGGCAGCCAGCCCCGGATGGAGTCGTAGACGAGCTGGACGTCCCCGCTGGCGAGCCGGCGCTGCAGCCGGACGATGGGATCGTCGAGGCTCGGGGAGGTCGGCGCGTGCGCGACGGGAGTCCGGGGCGTACCGGCGGGGGCCGCGCGCGGGGCGGCAACCGTGGTCGGTGCCGCGGCGACGCCGAGGCCTGCCGCCCCCGGCTCCGGAGTGGACGCGGTGCTGGCGCAGCCGGCCGCGAGCAGCGTGGCGAGTCCGGTCAGGGCGGAGAGGCGGCAGATCGGGCGCATACGGAGCCGGGACGGTGGACAGGGACGCACAGGGCTCATCACGGGAATATGGACCCGCGCGGGTGGCCCTGGCCGTAGGGAAATCTCCCATACAGGGGGGATATTGTCACGCGGGGGTCTGGCCATCGGTCCCCAGTCCGTCGGATCCGTACAGCAGGACCGGCTCCTGCCCCACCTGGACCTCCCCCTCCAGGCGGAAGCCCAGGCCGGTCAGCACCCGGCCCGACGCGGCGTTGCCGATCGAGGTGATGGCCTCGATGCGGGTCAGGCCGAGCGCATGGCGCGCGTGGTCCAGGACCGCGCGCGCGGCCTCCGAGGCCAAGCCCTTCCCGCGCCAGGCCGGCAGCAGCGCAAAGCCCAGGTCCGGGTGGTCCAGGCCGGGACGTCGCAGGATCCCGCAGATGCCGATCGCGGTGCCGCCGGAACGCAGGCCCACACGCAGCAGACCGAATCCATGGGTCTTCCAACTGGCACGCGGGCCGCTGTCCAACCACACCACCGCGCTTTCTTCGTCGCGGACGCCCCGGTCGCCGATCTGTGTCAGGAAGTCCGGGTCGTTCAGGAGCTCCACCAGGAAGGGTGCGTCGGACTCCTGCAGCGGGGTCAGACGCAGGCGCTCCGTGCGCAGCGCGAACGTGGGGTCGAGGGCGGGCATGGCGGACCATCGGGGCGGCGAGGCGGCGGGGCAAGGCGCGCGCTGTCCGCCAGTTCAACCTGTGCCGAGTTGGCCGTTGCGGTTCGTGCCCCCGGGGGCCGCCGGGCCGAACCAGGTCGCGAGCGCTTCGGTGAGCCCCGCCGGGGTCCCCTCTCCCACCCAGGCGACGTGGCCGTCCGGCCGGATGAGGACCGCGTCGGGCGCGGAGACCGGGCCGATCACCGGTAGCACCCACGTGTCCGTGTAGGCTGCGATCACATGCTGCACGCGGTCCGCCCAGGGCGTGATGTCCAGCGTGCCCCTGCGGGCGAGGTCCAGCAGGACGGCACGTCCGCCATGGAGGAAGCTGAACACGCGCCGCTCACCGTGCGACGTCTCGATGTCGAGGTCGGGCATGCGACGTCCGAGCAGGGGATGTCCCTCGCCGAGGTCGTAGCGGATGTCCAGGCCCGACATCCGCCCGGCGAGGAGCGTGCGCGGCTCCTCCATCCGCAGGATGTCGCCCAGGACGGTGGGGGCCGCCCCAGTGCGTTCGTCGTCGCGGTTCAAGGCCACCTGCGCCATCGTCGCCTCGAGCACGCGTGCGCCTACGGGGTGGCGTTCGTCGTGATACGAATCGAGCAGGCGATCCGGTGCGAGGCCCTTGGCCACCAGCGCGAGCTTCCACCCGAGGTTCACGGCGTCCTGGACTCCGGTGCTCAAGCCCTGACCGCCGATGGGGGAGTGCACGTGGGCGGCGTCCCCCGAGAGCAGCACGCGCCCATCCCGATACCGGACGGCCTGCCGCGTCATGTCCGTGAACCGGGAGATCCAGGTCAAGGAGTGGGCGCCATAGTCGGTGCCGCACGCGAGCACCAGCAGCCTCTTGAGGTCTTCCAGCGTGGGCTCACGCGTCGATCCCACATCCGGCTCGGTCACCATGACGCCGATCGGCCCGACCTCCTTGTAGATGATCTCGCCGTTCCGGATCTCGTATTCCTCCCGTCCGAACGCGTGCAGACCCGCCGCGGTGCGGTGCACACCATAGGGCGGCGTCTCCGTCATCTCCACCTCGGCGAGGAGGTTGCTGGTCGTCGCATCCCAGCCGCGGAACTCGATGCCCGCAATCTTGCGCACGACGCTCCGTCCCCCGTCGCAGCCCACGAGGAACCGGGCGCGCATGGACCCGCCGTCGTCGAGCGTGACGTCGACGCCGCGTTCGTCCTGGACGAACCCGTCGACCTCCGACCCGTACAGGATCGGGACACCGAGCTCGGTGACCCACTCGGCGAGGAGGCGCTCGATGTGCTTCTGCCGGAGCGCAAGACCATAGGGGTGGCGGGTCGGGAAGTCGCTGAGGTCCAGGCGCGTGGTGGCGAAGCCCGTGATCTGCGCCGTCTGACCCGCCTCGAGGAACCGCTCCGCGAGGCCGCGCTGGTCGAGGACCTCCAGGGTGCGCGCCGTGATCCCGAGCGCCCGTGAACCGGACAGGGACTGATCCGCCCGCCGCTCCAGGACGACCACGTCGACGGCCGCGAGCGCCAGCTCGGCCGCGAGCATGAGGCCGGTGGGTCCACCTCCGACGATCACGACGGTATGACTCCTCATCGATCCTCTCCGTCCTGGCGAGCGCGCTTCACGTGTGTCCGGGTCGGACCCGCGATCGGGCCGGAAACCCTACCCGATCGGGGACGTCTGGCCGCAAGCCCCCACCCGTGTCATACTCTGACATGGCGGCCGGCCTCGGACCGGTTCCGCCGCGGGTGCCGTGCCACCCGCCTTGCCGCACCTCCCGCCGCGCCTGAACTTCCCGCCCCGACCGGGTCGGCTCTCCGCCGCCCCACCCCCTGAGCAGGACCGGAGCGTCGAGCATGGCGGTGCTGGCCGAGCGACTGAGGAGCCTGGGAACCGAGAACGCGTTCAAGCTGGGCGAGGACATCCAGCGCTGCATCGACCGCGGGCTGGACGTGATCCGCTTCAACCTGGGCGCGCCCGACTTCCGGAGCGCGCCCTACCTGAACGACGTCGCCATCGCCGAGCTGACCGCGGGCAACGCCACCTACTGCGATCCGCAGGGGCTGCCCGGGTTCCGGAAGGCGATCGCGGAGCACGTGACGCGCACGCGCGGTGTGGAGGTGGGGCCCGAGCGCGTGGTGGTCACCCCGGGCGGCAAGCCTCCCATCGGCTACACGATGCAGACGTACGTGGACCCGGGGGACGAGGTGGTCTACCCGAGTCCCGGCTTCCCCATCTACGAGTCCTGGATCACGTTCGTGGGCGCCGAGCCCCGTCCGCTCAAGCTCTCCGAGGAGCGCGGCTTCGCCTTCACGGCGGACGATCTCGCGGCCCGAGTGAGCGAGCGCACCAAGCTGGTCATCCTCTGCTCCCCGTCCAATCCCACGGGTGGCGTGCTCTCCAAGGACGATCTGGGCGCCATCGCCGAGGTGATCCGCTCGCGCTGCTCACCTGACGTGCGCGTCTTCGCCGACGAGATCTACGAGCACATCCTCTTCGACGGCGAGCGCCACGCCAGCATCCTCTCCGAGCCGGGGATGGCCGAACGCACCGTGCTGGCGTCCGGCCTCTCCAAGGGCTTCGCCATGATGGGCTGGCGCCTCGGCTGGGCCGTGCTGCCCACGGCCGCCGAAGCCGCGGTCTTCAAGCAGCTCAACATCAACACGGTCTCCTGCGTGCCGCCGTTCCTGCAGGAGGGTGGACGCGCCGCCTACGAGGACCCGCGCACGGCGGCGACGGTGGCTGCGATGGTGCGCGAGTTCGAGGAGCGCCGGGACTGGGTGGTCCCCGCGCTGAACGCCATCCCGGGCGTGCGCTGCCAGATGCCCAAGGGCGCGTTCTACGTCTTCCCCAACGTGGAGGGCGTGTGCCGCGAGCTCGGCATCTTCGAGGCCTACGACGCGCTCTCCCCGGAGGGCCGCGCGCGCACCAGCCCGGCCGGTATGCTGCAGATGTTCCTGCTCTACCGCTACGGCATCGCCACCATGGACCGGAAGTCGTTCGGGAAGATCGGCGCCGAAGGCGAGCACTACCTGCGCCTGTCCATCGCCAACAGCATGGAAGACATCCAGGAAGGGGTGCGACGCTTCCGCGAGGCCAGCACCGACCGGGCGGGCTTCGCCGCCTTCCTGGCGGAAGAGCGGATGTGGAGCTGATCCCATGGCGGACGGCGACGTCACGGTGGCGCGCGCCGTCCGGGTGGAGATCCCCCGCATCAAGGGCTCGCGCTTCATCGCCGATCTGGTCCCGGTGAGCGACGCGGCGCAGGCGGACGCGGCGGTGGACGCGGCCCGCGCCGCGTTCCCCGACGCCCGCCACCACTGCTTCGCGTGGCGGGTGGGCGCCCGCGGGGACACATTCCGCTTCGGTGATGACGGCGAGCCCGCCGGCTCCGCGGGCAGGCCCATCCTGCAGCACCTCGAGGGGCTGGACGTCACGGACGCCGTGCTCGTCGTGACCCGGTACTTCGGCGGCACCAAGCTGGGCGTGGGCGGGCTGATCCGCGCCTACGGCGGGGCGGCGGCGGCGGCCCTGGAGGCTGCGGAGCTGGTGCCGGTGGTGCACACCCGCAGGGTCGCCGTGGAGCATCGCTACGAGGACTCGGGCGCCGTGGCGGGTTTCCTGTCCGCTCTCGGCGTCGAGCCGACGAGATCCGAGTACGGCGAGACCATCCATCTCGAGTTCGACGTGCCGGCCGCGGACGTGGAGACGTTCGTGGCCGAGCTGACCGACCGCACCGCCGGACGCGTGCGCATCCGCATCCAGGGAGACGAGCGATGAACGAGACGAGCCGCGCGCGCTGCGAAAGACCCCGGACCGCGGCGTTCCCCCGGTCGCGGGGTCGAAACCGTACGCAGGCACAGACGTGGGTCCCGGGGTGGAGGCGCACCATCGGGCTGGCGGGGTGCCTGCTCGTGGGCGGGGGCATGGCGGACGCGGCCTCCGTGGCTGGCCAGCAGCGCATGGATCCGGCCCTGGACGCGCTCGCCGGGTGGGTGGCGCTGGACGTGCCCACCGGCTACGAGCGGCGGGTGGCTCCGGCCCTGGCGGAGGCCCTGGACGGCTGGAGCGCGGACGCCTGGGGCAACCTGGTGCTGCGCACCGGCTCGGGCAGCCCGCGCAGCGTGATCGCCTGTGCGCTCGACGCCCCCGCGTACGCCGCCAGCCAGATCACCGAGGACGGCTACCTGCGCCTGCACCGGATCGGGCGCGGCTCGGACCATCCGCTCTGGGACCAGGCGCACGAGGCGCAGCAGGTGCGGATCCTCACGGCCGACGGGCCGGTGGCCGGCGTGGTGGCCAACGCCAACGGGCACTTCGCCCAGCAGCACCGGGGCGATTCGGCCGTGGTGGGCGCCGACGACCTCTGGGTGGACGTGGGCGCGGAGGCGCGGGAGGACGTGGCGGCGCTCGGCACCGACCTGCTGGATCCCGTGGTGCGGCATTGGCCCGCCTGGGCCCTGGAGGGCGCCGTGGCTGGCCCGTCCGCCGGCGCCCGGGCCGGCTGCGCCGCGGTGGCCACGGTCGCGGAGTCCGCCCGGCGCTCCCCGCCCCGGGGCGAGCACACGTTCGTGCTGAGCGCCCAGGAAGGCCTGGGATGGGTGGGCCTGTCGTCGCTGCTGGCACGCGGGGGCGCCGTGGACCAGGTCGTCGTGGTGGCGCCCGGGGCACCTTCCGCCGTGGCCGAGTCCCGTCCGGCCGGGCGACTCGGCTCCTTCGGGGGCGTGCTGGCGCAGCGCGGCGTCGAGTCCGTGCGCTGGCTGGCGCCCGCCGTGGAGGATGCGGGGGCCCTGTCGGAGCGGATCCGCGCCGAGGAGGCGCTGCGCCTGCGGGCCGCCGTGGCGGAAGCCGCGGGCGTGGCCCTCCCGGCGGGCGCGGCCTGGGTGGACGCTCCGGCCCGCGCGCCCTTCCGGACGACGGGCGTGTCCGACCTGGACGAGGTGGCGGCGCTCCTGGAGCGACTGGTGGAGCTCCACGCCGTGCCCGGCCACGAGTGGGCGGTCCGGCGGGCCGTGCTGGAGGCCCTGCCGGCCTGGGCCCGCGAGCGGGCGGTGGTGGACGACATCGGCAACGTCATCGTGGAGGCCGGGCCCGACCGCGACACCACGGTGTTCATGGCCCACATGGATGAGGTGGGCTACGAGGTGGAATCCGTCGCGCCCGACGGGGTGGTCACCCTGGGGGCGCGGGGTGGGGCGGTGGCGCCCGCCTGGGAGGGCCAGACCGCGCTGCTGCACTTCGACCCGCCCGGGGCGCCCAGCACGGCCTCCGGCCGGGGCGTGGACCCGACCCGGGAGCGCGCCCGCGAGGCGCTCCGCGTGGAGGCGCCCCGGCCGCCGCTCCGGGGCGTGTTCCTCACCCGGGACGCCCCGGCCCGCAAACGGCCGGACGTCATCCAGGCTTGGTTCGGCCTGGACGGGCCCGCCCTGGCGGCGCTGGGGGTGGGGGAGGGCTCCGGCGTGACCAGCCACAAGGAGGGCCTGCGGCTGGGCCGGCACCGCTTCACGGCCCGCGCCCTGGATGATCGGGCCGGCACCACGGCGCTGATCCTCGCGCTGCACCGGATCGATCCGGACGCGCTGTCCCACAAGGTCCTGTTCACCTGGTCGGTGCACGAGGAGGGCGGCCTGCGCGGTGCGGCCGCGATGGCGCGGCGCTACGGGCCCTCCGCCCGACGCATCTTCAGCATCGACACGTTCGTGTCGTCGGACACGCCGCTGGAGTCGCCCCACTTCGCGTACGCGCCACTGGGGCAGGGACCGGTGCTGCGGAGCATCGAGAACTCGAGCGTCGCGCCGGACGAGGTGCGGGCGCGCGTGCGCCGGATCGCCCGCGAGGCGGGCATCCCCCTGCAGATCGGCCTGACCCAGGGCGGCACGGACGGCACCACGTTCACGTTCCAGGGCGCACCCAACGCCGGGCTGTCCTGGCCCGGTCGCTACAGCCACGCGCCGGGCGAGGTGCTGGACCTCAGGGACCTGGCGCGGCTCCGGGATCTGATCGCGGCGGTGGCGAGGGCGGAGGAGGGGTAGGGGAGACTCGCCGTGGGCCGGTGCTGCCCCGATCTGTACCCAGGGAGCCGCGGAGATCCACCCCGGTCCGTCATCATGCGCTTTCGCTCACGTAGCTCCAGGGCCGTCTCGGTAGCCGTCGCGGGCAGCGCGCTGCTCGGGGCCGCCTGTGGGAGGACATCGGGCGACCGAGAAGTCACGCCCACGATCAGATCCGACGCAGGGTTCGACGCCGGAGCCGTTCCCATGTGGCAGATCGGCGATGCGCCGCTGGTGGAGTGGGCGTTCCACAACGACACGCTGCGCGCGCCTGTACACGACAGCCGCGCGGGGATCCTGCTGGACACCGTCGTGGTCCGCGTGTCGGCGGGTACGCGCGATATCGAGATCTTGAGCCCGGACGGCGCTAGGCGAGCCAGCGGTCGCTTTGGTCGCGCGTGGGGCCTGGGACGGTATCGGGGCGACTCGATCTGGGTCATGGAGTCTCCCGACCAGGACTCCGGGGATGGGGCGGTGGTGTCCATCGTGCATGGCGTCGAGGGCGACGCGAGGACCTTGCGTCTGCCCACGGATCGCGCCTGGAGCACGCCCGTCGCGTTGTGGGATGGGCATTGGGCCACCTTCGTAGAGCGCGAAGACGTCCCGGCGGACGCAACGGCAGGTCTGACGACGGCCTTGCCCGGACGGCTCGCGTTCTGGGACGCCGAAGGGACCCGCGTGACAGAGGACCGGCTCCTTCCGATGGGATCGCGCGTGCGACGGGACAACGGGCGGCTGATCCCGGGGCCGGTCTCACCACGTGCGACGATCGCCGGCGCGGGGCGGGACGTCTATTGGTTCTGGCCGCGCTCCGCTTCCTACCTCCGCATCGGGATCCCTGGGGTGGCCGAGCAGCATGTGGCGTGGCAGCGGCACGGACGGCCGGTGGAGCAGGCCCTTCGAGACAGCATCCTACACCTGGTACTTCGGCGAGGCAGCGCGCGGGAAGGGCCAGCCAGCGCGGAGGAGGAGCGCCTGAGCCGCCAGGAAGAGAGGCTCCCCGAGTACGGAACCGGACCTCTGGCCCGCCCTCTCGTCGATGCCTGCGGCGCGGTTTGGCTGCCCGAGTACACGTTGCCCGGGCTGGAGCCGGCTCGCCGTTGGCTGATATTCAGTCGAGACGGGCAGGTGATCGGTCGCGCCCTCGTGCCGTCCGGCTTCGTCCTGCTCGACGTCCGCGCGGACCGTGTCCTCGGCGCGCTGCTGCGGGAGCGATGGGACGAACACATCCAGATCAGGGCGCTCGATCGCACGAGCGAATGCGAGCCTTCCAGTTGAAGGGCTGGGGCGCGCTCGCACTGGGGTTGACGCTGTCCGCCTGCGCCGGGGAACGGCAGACGACAACGCAGACCTCCCCCCCATGGCGTGCGACCATGGACTGGGAGTTCGGCCTGACCGACTCGACCCTCCTGGGCTCGGTGCAGGCGGTGGCCGTGTCGGAGAGCGGTCGGGTAGTCATCGCCGATCGGATCGCCCATCCCCGTCTGGGCGGTCAACGCGGAGGGTCGGGTCGCCTTCGCCTACTCGACCGACGACCGTGTCCAAGTCACGGATCCCGACGGAGTTGTTGCCGCGAGCGTCCCGACGGGCATTCCGGTGACCGAGCCGACGTCGGAAGACGTCGTCGCCCTCCACGATCTCCTCGACCAGCGTGCGGAGCTCGGCCGGATCCCTCGGAGCTTCCTGCCTCTCCTGGAGATCGCCATTCCGGAGCGGCTTCCGGCCTTCTTGGGTATGGCCTGGGGCCCCGGCGAAACACTCTGGCTCCAGGCGGCGCGTTCCCCCTCCGAGCTGGACCCGGCTCTCGATAGCTTCGAGGCGTTCGGCGGTCAGGGCGGAGCCGAGTGGGTGGTCATCGACCTCGCGACCGGAGCGACCTCACGGGTCGATCTGGGCGTACCACTGTGGCCTGCTTCGCTTCGAGGCCCCTATCTGGTGGGCGTCGCGCGCGATGGGCTAGGCGTCGAGCGGATCGTGCGGTTCACCCTCTCCCGTCCCTGATCGCCGGCAGCGCACGAAGAACGCCTCAGGCCGGTCGTCCGCAGGCGCACCCCGCTCCGCACCCGGTCGACGGCACGGCGGCGCCGGGCGTCATCGGCATCGAGGGGCTGAGCAGCTTCTCCACGGGGGCGTCGGCGGGCGTGTCGCCCAGCGGCGTGCCGGAGCGGGAGGCGAGCTCCCCCCACGTGGTCAGCACCTCGGACATCCCGTGGCGGACCTCCAGGGTCTGCGCGTTGGCGTCACAACGGTATTCGTAGTACGGCATCGGAACCTCTCCTGCGGGGTGACTCCCGGGTCTACCCGGCCTCTGCACGGATCGATCCGGGGCGGGGGGGGGCTCCTCGCGATCCGCCGACTGCGCCCCGAGCCGCGCTACGGCAGCTCCGGCGGCGGCACCCGCCGCCGCGTGGCCTGCTCGAACGCGTAGGCCAGCTCGATCAGCCGGGGCTCGCTGCAGGAGGCACCGTTGAAGCCCACGCCGAACGGGGCGGGCCGCGGCTCGAAGCCCGCGGGGAACGGCGGCCCGCCGTCGTTGGGCACGAATCCGAACGGGACCACCACGATGGGCGTGCCCGAGCGCGCGGCCAGACCGGCGCCCCGGCTGCCGGGCGTGAGGATCGCGTCCAGGTCGTGGGTGGCCAGCACGGCGTCGATCCCGCGTTCGCGGCTCAACAGCGCGTCCTTGGCCATGTCGGCGTCGTTGCGGGCGCGATCGGCGTCCAGGTCCATCTCGTCGGAGATGTCGAAGCGGGACTGCTCGTACTTCATGGCGCCGGCCGCGCGGTGGGCCAGGTTCCATTCGCGCAGCTCCGTGAGCGTGTGCACGGGTGCGGACGGGCCCAGGCTGGCCAGCCAGGCGTTGAAGTCGCGCTTCATGCCGTACTTGAAGTTGACGGAGCAGTCCTCATCCGCGCCCCGGTGCTGCTCGCCGCCCACGCAGAGATCCCACGCCGCGAAGTTGGCGTCGGGATCCGGATCCACCAGGCTGGGCAGATCCGCGGGATCGACGATCGTGGCGCCCGCCGCGCGCAGCGCCTCGATCGCCTCCGCCATCAGCGCCGCCTCCTCCGCGCTCAAGCCCCCGCGCGAGGCGCGCTCCCCGTCCAGCGTGATCGCGTCGTAGTAGAACGCGCGCGGGATGCCGATGCGCGCGCCCTGAGGCCGTCTGCGTTCAGGAACGGGCGGTAATCCCGGTCGGGCGGAGGTGCGCACACCCCGGTGGCCGCGTCGTTCGGGTCCGGTGCGGCGCTCTCCAGCCCGCCCAGCAGGAGGGCGGCGTCGGCGACCGTGCGCGCCATCGGGCCCGCCATGTCGTGATCCAGCGTGACCGGCGCGACGCCGTGGCGGCTGATGCGACCGAGCGTGGGGCGGATGCCCACCAGCATGTTCGCGTTCGACGGGCTGATGATGGAGCCGCCGGTGTCCGTGCCCACGTTGCCCAGCCAGAAGCTGGCGGCCGTGCCGATGCCCGAGCTGGAGCCGCCGGTGGACAGCACCGGCCGCCCGTCGAAGCGGTCCGGGCGCGGATCGCGCCGCGGATCGTACGGATTGAACCCGTAGCCGGTCAGCGCGTTGTAGTTGCCCGGCATGGCGTTCGGCGTGCCGGCCATGAAGTTGGCGAACTCCGTCAGCCCCGCTTT
Source organism: Gemmatimonadota bacterium (assembly GCA_041390125.1). NCBI lineage: Bacteria > Pseudomonadati > Gemmatimonadota > Gemmatimonadota bacterium. The sequence continues at coordinate 77,748 of JAWKQN010000016.1, forward strand.
GGCGATGATGATGGCTCCCGCCTCCCGCAGGTTCGTGGTGAGCGTCGCCTCGTAGGGCGGCACGTACCCTGCGAACGCGAGCGCGCCTCCGGTGGTGGGCAGGTGCGTGGTCTGGATGTTGTCCTTGAGCGCCACCGGGATCCCGTGCAGCGGTCCGCGCACGCGGCCGGCCGCACGCTCCGCGTCCAGCGAATCCGCTTCCGCCAGCGCGCGCGGGTTCACCGACACGGCGGCGTTCAGCCGGTCCTCGTAGGTGCCGATCCGCGCCAGGTGGGCCAGCACCAGATCGTGTGCGGTGAGCTCCCCCCGCTCCATGGCGGCCTGCAGATCGGGGATGGTGGCTTCCACCACGTCCACCGGCGGCCGCTCGCGGGGCGACGCGGTGCAGCCGCCGACCAGCAGCAGGGCCGGCAGGAGCGGAGAGACGGGTGAACGCGTGCGCATGGCTGGCCTCGGGCGGTTCGAGCGTTGCGACGGGCGATCGCGGAGAACCCGCGCTCCGAGGTCAGCCCCCGAGCGGAGTGGACACGCCCAGCTTGAACCCGTCCAGGTCGTTGAACTGGAACATGCGAGCCCCCCACGGTTGATCGGCCGGCTGGCTCAGCAGGGCTCCGCCCGCTGCCTCGATGCGGGCCGCGGCAGCATCCACGTCCTCCGGGCTCGCCACGTTGATCTGCAGATAGAAGCCCTGTCCCTTGATCCGGTCCCACCCGAGCTTGCCGTCATCCTGATTGAGGACGATGCGGCAATCGCCCGCTCCCACCACCGCAGCGGCGACCTTCCCTTCGTTCTCGAACGACTGGAACAGCGCAAAGCCGATGGCGTCCCGGTAGAAGCGGATCGACGCCGGCAGGTCCTTGCAGGTGATCGAGCAACCCAGGTTGGTCGCGTGGATGGCCGCTGCCGTGACGGTCATGGAGGTCTCTCCGGGCGTGTGGGGGAGTTCGAAGCCGCGCTGTCGGGGGGCGCCCACGAGCACGCGCGAGAGTCGCGCCGGAATAGTCGAGCCGGCCCCAGGGGCCGGCAAGGCCCCGGCGCGGCGCCGCCGGTCAGGCCTGCACTGCGGCTGCGTGCTCGAGCGCCTGCGCGAAGTCCTCCAGCAGATCATCGAGGTGCTCGCACCCCAGGCTCAGGCGGATGAAGCCGGGTCCGACCGGGTCCCCACCCCACCGCGCACGCCGTTCGCCGCTCGTATGTAGCCCTCCGAAGCTCGTGGCTTCGTGGATGAGGGCGGAGGATGCGAGGAAGGCGTGCGCGGCCGCGGCGCTGCGCAGCTCGAACGACACCACGGGGCCGAAGCGCTGCATCTGCGACCGGGCCACCTCGTGGCCCGGGTGATCGGGAAGCCCCGGGTACAGCGTCTGGAGAACGTCTGGTCGCGCCTGGAGCCAGGTCGCGACGCCGAGCGCGTTGGCGCACATCCGCTCCAGGCGGACATCCAGGGAGCCCAGCGACCGGTGGGCCAGCCACACCTCCATGGGCCCGGCGATGGCGCCGGTCTCGGTGCGCCAGACGCGCAGCCGCTCGGCGTGCGCGGGATCGCGCACGGCCACGTGGCCCAGCACGACGTCGCTGTGACCACAGAGCGCCTTGGTGTCGGACGCCACCGACACGTCGGCGCCGAGCGTCAGCGGCGTCTGTCCACCCACCGTGGGGGTGGTGTTGTCGACCACGAGGAGCGCGCCGGCCTCGCGCGCCGCGGCGGCCAGCGCGCGGATGTCGTAGACCTCGAGGAGCGGATTGCTGGGCGTCTCCACCCACACCACCTGCGCCCCGGGGAGGGCCGCGCGCAGGGCCGCCGCATCCGCCGCGAGGACGACGTCGATCCCGCGCGGGACCAGGTGACGCTGCGCCACGCCGCGCGCCGTGTAGTAGGCGTCTCCGGTCATCACCAGGCGCGCGCCCGGCCCCACCAGGGTGGCCATCACCGCGTACGTGGCCGCCATCCCGGAGGGGAACACCAGGGCGGGGCCTCCCTCCAGCTCGGTCAGCGCGGCCTCGAAGGCCGACCAGGTCGGGTTGTGGAAGCGGCCGTACTGGTAGGGTGCGCTGGCGGGGTCCCCGGCCAGGTGGAAGACGGAGGCGAAGGTCGGCCCGGGCAGGAAGGGCGCGCCCTGCGAGGCCGGTGGGGCTCCGGCGCGGACGATACGGGTGGCGTCACGCATGGGGACTCGGGTGGAAGACGCGAGCCGCGCGCGCTGCGCGGCCCGCGGCCAGCTTCGCCGCCGGTCCCGGCGGTCCGCAAGGTGGTTCTGCAACCTGGCGGGGTCGGATTCCGTCCTAGAAGGGACGAACGCCCGTTCGCCGTCGGCCGCCCGCCGTCGGCGAGCCGCCTCTTCCGGCTGCCGATCCCGCATCCATGGCCGACCTGAAGCTCGCCCTGCGCACGCTCGCCCGGACTCCGTTCGTCACCGCGGTGGCGGTTCTCTCGCTCGCCCTCGGGATCGGCGCCAACACGGCGATCTTCTCGATGTTCGACCAGATGCTGCTGCGCCCGCTCCCGGTCCAGGAGCCGGATCGGCTGGTCAACCTCGCCAACCCCGGGCCCAAGCCGGGGTCCACGTCGTGCAACCAGGCCGGAGACTGCGACGAGGTCTTCAGCTACGAGATGTACCGTGACCTGGAGCAGGCCGACATCGGCTTCTCCAGCCTGGCGGCCCACGTGCTCTTCCAGGCCAACCTGGCGATGGAGGGCCAGACGCTGAACGGCGAGGGGCTCCTGGTGTCGGGCTCCTACTTCCCCACGCTCGGGGTCACGCCGGCGCTCGGGCGGCTCCTGTCGCCGGAGGACGACCGGACCATCGGTGGCCACTACGTGACCGTGCTGGGCTACGGGTACTGGCAGCGGCAACTGGGCGGGGACCCGTCCGTGCTGAACAAGACGATCGTCGTCAACGGCGAGACCCTCACGATCGTCGGGGTGGCGCCGCGCGGATTCGGCGGGACCACCTTGGGAGCGGTGCCCGATCTCTACGTCCCGCTGACGATGCGGGGCGAGATGCAGACCTTCTTCAGTGGCTTCGACAACCGCCGGAGCTACTGGGCGTACGTGTTCGGGCGCCTCCAGGACGGAGTGACGCTGGACCAGGCGTCGCTGCGTGCCAATGCCGTCTATCGCAACATCGTGCGCGAGGTGGAGGCGCCGCTCCAGACGGGCATGAGCGACGAGACCATGGCGCGCTTCCGCGACAAGGAGCTGGTGCTCGAGGCCGGCACCCGCGGCCAGAGCTCCCTGCATGGAGAGGTGCAGACGCCCCTGGTGCTCCTGATGGTCATCACGGTGATGGTGCTGCTCATCGCCTGCGCAAACATCGCCAACCTGTTGTTGGCGCGCGGTGCGGCCCGCAGCCAGGAGATGGCCATCCGCGGATCGTTGGGCGGCAACCGTGTCCAGCTCCTGCGCCAGCTCCTGGTGGAGTCCGTGCTGCTGGCGCTCCTGGGCGGCGTGGCCAGTCTGCTGGTGGCACGCTGGACGCTGGCCTTCGTGAGCTCGATCCTGCCGCCGGAGGCATCCAGCGTGGTTGCGGTCGAGCTCCGCCCCATGGTGATCCTGTTCGCCGGGGTCATGTCGATCGGGACCGGGATCCTCTTCGGGATCTACCCGGCGTTGCACAGCACCCGACCCGACCTGGTGACGCTGCTCAAGTCGAATGCCGGGCAGCCGTCCGGATCACGGGCGGCCGCGCGCTTCCGCTCCTCGCTCGTGACCGCCCAGCTCGCATTGTCGATGACCTTGCTGGCGGCTGCGGGCCTCTTCATCAAGAGCCTCACGAACGTGAGCCGCGTGGACCTGGGCCTGCGCACGGACAACATGGTGCAGTTCTCGGTCTCGCCCGTGCTGAACGGGTACGAGGCGGAGCGCTCCCGCATCCTCTTCGAGCGCATCGCCGAGGAGATGGCGGCCCTGCCCGGCGTGAGCAGCGTCTCCAGCTCGCTCGTGCCCGTGCTGGCGGGCAGCAACTGGGGGACCGACGTCAACGTGCAGGGGTTCGAGAACGGACCCGACATCGATTCCAACTCGCGCTACAACGAAGTGGGAACCGACTACTTCGCCACGATGGGGATCGCGCTGCTGTCCGGGCGTGAGTTCACGCTGGCGGACGGGCGGGACGCGCCCAGGGTCGCCGTCGTCAACGAAACGTTCACGCGCAAGTTCGGGCTGAACGGCGCCGAGGCGGTGGGCAAGTTCATGGCCAGCGGCGGAGACGACGAGCTGGACACCGAGATCGTGGGCGTGGTCGCGGACGCCAAGTACAGCGAGGTGAAGGACGAGATCCCCCCGCTGTTCTTCCGTCCGTACCGTCAGAGCGAGAACACCGGCTTCCAGACCTTCTACGTGCGCACCGACGGCAACCCGGACGCGGTGCAGGCGTCGGTCCTGTCCGTCCTGCGTCGCCTCGACCCCAATCTACCGGTCGAGGAGCTGAAGACGCTCGACCAGCAGCGGAAGGAGAACATCATCCTCGATCGACTGATCGGGATGCTGGCCGCGTCCTTCGCGGTGCTGGCCACGCTGCTCGCCGCCGTGGGGCTCTACGGCGTGCTGGCGTACACGGTGTCCTTGCGCACGCGGGAGATCGGGCTCCGGATGGCGCTGGGAGCGGACCGCGGCCGCGTGCGCGGCATGGTGCTGCGCCAGGTGGCGCGCATGACGGTCATCGGGGGCGTGGTGGGCATCGTGGCCGCGGTCCTCGTGGGCCGCGCCGCCGGCTCGCTGCTCTACGGGCTGACGGGCTCCGATCCGCTCGTGATCGGAGCCGTGACGCTCCTCATGGCCGGCGTGGCGTTGCTCGCGGCCTACCTGCCTGCAGCGCGCGCCTCGCGCGTCGATCCCATGGTTGCGCTCCGCTACGAATGACCGGAAGCTCCGGAGCGGTCTGAGCGCGCGCTCGCGGGCCTGTCGGCTCCTGGGTGCGCGCATCGCCCGCGTCCCCGTCGACCGGAGCCCGATGTCTGCCTCACCTCCCCCCGTCGTCCGGGTGTCCACATTGATCGTGGGTGCCGGCCCGGCCGGGCTCGCCGTGGCGGCCGGGTTGGCCGCGCGCGGCCGCCCGTACACGATCGTGGAGCGCGGCGCTCGGGTGGCGGAGTCGTGGCACCACCACTACGACCGGCTCTGCCTGCACACGGTCAAGGAGCTCTCCGCCCTGCCGGGCCTGGGGTTCCCGGAGCACTATCCGCGGTACGTGCCCCGCGAGCAGCTGGCCGCGTACTACGGTGCGTACGCGACGCACCATGGGATCGAGCCCCGATTCGGCGTCGAGGTGACGGCCATCCTACGGTCGGGCAGCGGGTGGCGCGTGGAGGTGGCGGAAGGCGCGGCCTTCGACGCGGACGCGGTGGTGCTGGCCACGGGGGTGAATCGCGTCCCGGTCCGCCCCACCTTCAGGGGTGAATCCTCGTTCCAGGGCACGATCGAGCACAGCCGGTCCTACCGGAGGCCCGATCCCTACCGGGGCCGCCGGGTGCTGATCGTCGGGATGGGCAACACGGGCGCGGAGATCGCGCTGGACCTCTGCGATGCCGGCGTCGACGTGGCGCTCTCCGTGCGCGGGCCCGTCAACATCGTTCCGCGTGAGGTGTGGGGGCGTCCCACGCAGCGTACGGCCATCCTGCTCGGGCGGCTGCCGGAAGGGCTCGGCGATCGCCTGGGCGTGCTGCTCCGGCGCCTGACGGTGGGGGACCTGTCCCGCTGGGGCATCCGCACCCCCGCGCTTCCTCCGGTCCGGCAGCTGCGGCTGCAGGGCAAGACGCCCGTGATCGACCTGGGCACCGTGGCCCACATCCGCGCCGGTCGCATTCCCGTCCATGGCGCCATCGATCGATTCGTCCCGGAGGGCTTGACCTTCCAGGGCGGCCGCACCGCTCCGTTCGACGCCGTCCTGCTGGCCACCGGGTACCGCCCTGGTGTCGAGTCCTTCTTCGCAGACACGGACGGCTTGTTGGACCGCAACGGTCTGCCCGGCTTCGTGGTGGGGACGGGGCGGTGGGAGGGGCTGTTCCTCGTGGGCTTCGACGCGTATCAGCCCGGGGGCGTCCTGCGGACCATCGTCGGGCAGTCCAGAGCCGTCGTGGAGGCGTTGGACGCGCGCGGCGTCGGCTAGCCGCAGGCGCGCGTCGCTCCCTCTAGCCGCGACGCCCCGTACGCGCGGCCCGCGTGCGCGCCAGCTCCTCCTCGAACGCGATCACCTCGAAGTCGTCCTCGAAGCCCACCCGATCGGGCGAGGGCAGGTAGCGCTCCACATCCGCGCGGCCCAGCTCGCGATCGAAGGCGGCCAGCTCGCGCTCCGCGGCCTGCGACGCGTCGTCCGCCGTGGAATACACGATGTCCCCGGGCCGGCGCTCCTCCAGGCGGAGCTGACGCCGCACCGCCTCCGCAGCCTTGAACTCGTCCAGGACCGCCGGGAACCGGTAGGCCACGGTGCCATCCGCGCGCGGCGCCACGTCCGCCTCGAATTCGGCAGCGAGCCGCTCCAGCTCGCGCTGCACGAGCGCCGGCTCCACCGCGGTCTTGCCGATGCGCGCCTGCACGTGTGCCACGGCGTCCGGGAGCGCGATGGGGTCTCCGCGGCTCAGGGATTCCCCGTAGACCAGGCCGAGCAGCAGACGCCGCACGTTGCGACGCTCCCGCGCGCGATTCTCCCGGCGCACGCCCGCCCAGCGCAGCAGCGGGACGGACAGGAAGAGCAGGCTGAACACCACCGGCACGATCACGAGCCCGATCCAGGCCGCAGTCCCTCCGATCCCGAGCTGCGGGAAGATGAAGGCGGGCGCGGTGGCACCAGCGAGCAGGTTGAAGCCGCCGATGCCGGCGATCAGCGCGTCGGTCTTCTTCTCGTTGCCCGTCAGCTCGAGCGGGTACTCGAGCCGCTGCCACGCGGGGTTCGGCTCCGTGGCGCGCACGCCGCCGTGCGCGCTCGTCATCACCTCGGGGAAGACGTACACCAGCTCGCCGGATGTGGAGACAGCCGGCTCTCCGGCGTACGCGCCGAGCAGCCGCCCCATCTCCTCCTCCGCGGCGGGCCGCTCCAGCGCCGTGTGCTGCATCAGCTCCGCCGTGCTGATCGCGCCCTTCCGCGCCCGGATGAGGCGAAGCACGCTGCGGTCCAACTGGGCCTGCGTGGGCTCCGGCCGGTCCGGTCCGAACACGAACGCGAACACCTTCTTGTAGAACGGCACCCGGTCCTCACGGTCCAGGGTGCGCTCCCAGCGCCGCCCGTAGTACGGGCGTCCGATCCGCCAGCGCGGTGACCAGATCCAGTAGAGGAACCAGAGATTGCCCATGGGGAAGTGGCCGTGCGGTAGACCCCGGCCCCGACCGCGGCCCCCGCCGCGCTGATCGTCCCCCCGCGACAGCATCGCTGCGAGCGCGGCGAGCAGCAGTGCGACGAACACCACCAGGTAGACGACCAGCATGAGCACGATCCAGACCTTGAAGGCCTGGGAGACGAACGCGCGCACGGCGCGCCCGAGGCGCTGCAGCGCCGGCACGTGATCGCGCCGCAGGAGCCGGGGCTCGAACCGGTAGATGAGCTCTCCGGAGTCGGAGACCTCGAGATGGCCCTGGCGCGTCTCCAGCAGCGCGCGCAGGTCGGATTCGACCGCGTCGCGGGCCAGCCCGGTGGCCGCGACCACGTCTCCGACGGTGGCACGCCCGTCGAGCTCGCGCAGCGCGCGCACGACCTCGGGTGGGGCTGCAGCACGGGAGGGGGCCAGCTCGGTCGTGGGCGTCACGGCACGCGATCCGGAGGAAACGAGAGGATGCCTTCCGTACCCGTCCTTCGTTGGTGCGGTCCGGAGAATCCGGAGGATGCGGGAGGATGCCTTCGGTACCCGTCCGACCGTGGCGTGGTCCGGGATGCCGTCAGCGGCCCAGCAGCGCCTCGAAGTACAGGAGCGCGACGCCGCCGTGGACTCCACCCCCCACGGGACGGAAGTCGCAGCGGAGGTAGAAGGGACCCGCGCCGGCCGGGTCGTCGTACGCGTCGAGGCGCAGCGCGTCGGCGCCCAGCCGGGTCGCTGCCGTCCGGGCCGCCGCCATCAGGGCGGAACCCACGCCGCGCCGCTGCGCCTGCGGAGCGACCGCCACGTCCACGACGTACAGCGGCGCGCGCACGGGTGTGAACCGCGCCGGATCGATCGTGACCGGCTCGACCTCGGTGAGCCGCAGGCTCCCCACGACGCCCTGTCCGCTGCGGGCCACGAGCACCGTCGACATCTCGATGCCGCGCAACGCTGCCGTCTCGCTGGCGGCGCGTGACCAGGGGCCGCTGCCGTGGCGCGCGGTCAGATCGTCGGCGGCGGCGCGGGCGACGCGCGCGACGGCCCGGGCGTCCGCCTCGATCGCGCGGTCCACGACCACGTCGGTCGGCCCGAGGCCGGTGCGGTGCGTCTCCATCCGGAACGATGGTGTGGATGCCGCGCGCCGGGAAGGCATCCGGTCGGATGCGACCGGCGCGTCACTCCGCGCGCGCGGTCTCCGCCCGTCCGGAGTCTGCCGTCCGTGCACCCGCAGCGTCCTCCAGCACGGCCCGGATGCGTTCCCCTCCGCGCTGCACCCACCCGCGGAACTCCGTGGAGACATCGCGGTGGTCCGGCAGGTACGCGAGGAAGTCGTCGAGCGCGAATGTCCTGCGCGCGATCCCCGCACCCGCGGCCACGGCCTCGCGGGCGTTCCAGGCCTGTTCCACCTGGTTGCCGGTCGGCACCACCAGGACCGGCTTCCCGAGCCAGAGGGCCTCGGCCACCGACTCGAATCCGGCAGTGCCCACGAATCCCCGGCACGTGCGCATCAGCTCCAGGAAGCGTGTGTCCGACAGGCGGTGGAACGTCAGATTCGCGTGCGGCCTCTCCTCCTCGGGAGCGCCGGGCCGGTCCCAGAAGGCGTGGACGAGCACGTGTCGGTTGCGCTCGTGCCAGCGGGCGATCGCGTCCCCATAGCCGTCGTTGACGACGTAGACCAGGAGGTGATCGGCCGTCTCGACCGGCGCTTCGCGCACACGTCTCCGCAGCAGCGGAGGCACCACCCGCGTATGTGGCGTGGGGCCGTCCGGCAGGTCGCGGAAGGACAGGGCCAGCCGGGGCGTGGCGCCCGGCGCGGAGGCCCGGTTGAGCAGCCGGAACGTGGCGAGCTCGAGCGGTCGGAAGGGGGGTGCGGGCGTGCCGGGATGACCGAGCAGGTACTGGTGCGCCACCGAGACCACGGGGATCCGGCCGGACCCCAACGCCACGCCGCCCAGCGCATCGTAGAAGTTGACGACCAGATCCGGTCGCAGGTCCTCCACCTGTCCACGGATCCACTCCACCGCGCGGCGGTACGCGCCGGCGCGCGCCAGGTTGTAGAGCGTCGTGCGCGGTACCGACACCCCGGTGCGGTCCGGACCTGGAACCGTCAGGGGCGACGGGAAGCGCACCGGCTCCATCTGCATGCGCCGCGCAAAGTAGTCGGGAAGGGGTCGGCGCTCGCCGCCACCCACCAGCAGGCCGGTGACGTGGTGGCCGGCCTCCTCCAGGAGCTCCTTCAGGGCGAGCGCCTGGCTCAGATGGCCACGTCCTTCCCCCTGGACCACGAAGACGATGCGGTACGAGCCGTTGGACATGGAGGCGCGTGCCGGTGCCGGGGCGTGCGTGAAGGAGCGGGTTGCACCTGGAGCTTCGCGTCCGTCCGCGGCGGGCGGCAATGCGCGCGCCGCGGTTGCGGCACGATGGTGACGGGCCTGCGACGGGTCGGTTACGCCCGCCCGGTCCCGGCGGGGCCCGGAGCCCGCGGGGTGCGCCTCAGCAGCGGCCCTGGCGGTGGTCGGCCGGCCGACACGGCGGCTCGGCCGCTCCCCAGAATCCGAGTCCGCCGCTGCGGGCCCGCGTCTGGGCCGCGGTGAGAAGCTCGACGTAGCGGACGTTGGGCGGCACGGTGGTCACGAAGGCCACGCCCGACTCGACCAGCGCCAGGTTGACGAGCGTGCGCTCGCGCCAGACGTAGGCGAGCACGCGCCCGTATCGGTCGCGCTCGGCGACGTCGAGCTCCAGCAGGACCGTTGCTCCTTCGGGGGCCCACTGCGCCAGCGCCGCGGTGGCGTGCGCCCCGTAGGGCGTCTGCGTGCGTTCGGGTGCGTCGATGCCGATGAGACGGACGCGTTCGTCGTCGTCACAGACCAGCGTATCGCCGTCGACGATGCGCTCGACGAGGCAGGGGCGGGTCGGAGCGTCCGGTGCGGGGGCCGCCGGCCGCGTCTGCGCACCCAGCTCGACGGGACCCGCCAGCAGCACCAGCACGGCGAACCGCCGGAGTGCCCGGTGGGCGTCGCGCCCTCCGCGCGGGATCACGCGTCGGCGAGCCGGGTGAATCCGGTCGAGCGGGGATCGCGGGGTCTTCCTCCCGCCAGCTGATCCAGGAAGACACGCTCGCGCTCGCTCAGAGCCATCACGCCCCGCGCGGCCACGACCGCCAGCAACCGTTCCACCTCCTTGCGGTTCAACGGGTGCAGCTGGGCGAGGGGGATGCCCTGCCAGTGTTCGCGTTGCTCCCGCTGGCGCGCGAGCGGAGACGTGAACGTGGAGTTGGGGGCTTCGACCCTCCGGTTCTGGAGCTTCCGGCGGCGACGCCGCCGGCGCACGACGCCCACGACCAGCACGGCGGTCATGGACGCGATCAGCAACGAGAGGATCCAGATTCCGGTCATGGCCCTGCGTGAAGCGGGTGCGGAGGCCGCGGAGCGGCGGTGTCCTCCTGTTGGACACATCAACCGCCTTCCGGGTTTACCGGCCCTACGGATGCGGTGTGCCTCCGGGTTTCGCTGGAGGCCGAAGCGACGGGCCGGATGGGGCGAAGGGCCGGGTATCCTCCCGCGCGCGGCCCGCCTATCATGGGACACCCCAACCGGGAACCGGTTTCCGTCCCCGATCGCCAGCTCCCGCCCGCCCATGTCCCTACGTCGCCGATTCCTCGGGGTTTACGGGGGCGGGATCCCCCGCGCCCCGGGTCTCCTGCTGGCCCTCCTGACGGTCGTGCCGCCGCTGGCGGCACAATCGGGTGCTCCCGGCGGCACGTGGCCCGTCTGGGGCGGAGACGCCGGGGCCACACGCTACACGGCCCTCGACCGGATCGACGCGGACAACGTGAGGGACCTGGAGGTGGTGTGGCGCTGGCGCATGGACGGGGAGGATCTCCCTCCCGAGCCGCGCAGCCAGACGGTGCCGTTGATGGTGGACGGGGTGCTGTACCTGACGGCGGGGCTCGACCGCGCCGTCGTGGCCCTGGATGCGGCGACGGGCACGACGCTGTGGACCTGGCACCCCGGGGAGGGCGTGCGCGCCGAGCGCGCGCCGCGGCGCAACTCGGGCCGAGGGGTCGCATCCTGGAGCGCGGACGGCGAACGCCGCATCGTGACGATCACACCGGGCTTCCACCTGGTCGCGCTCGATGCCGCCACCGGCCGCCCGGTGCCGGGCTTCGGTCGCGAGGGCGTGGTGGATCTGATGGAGGGCCTGCGCGTGCCTCCCGGTGTGGATCCCGTGGGCATGATCGGGAACAGCAGCCCGCCCGTGATCGCCAACGACGTGATCATCGTGGGACCGGCCTTCCAGACCGGCTTCCGTCCGCCGTCGATGGCCAACGTGAAGGGGGACATCCGCGGCTTCGACGTCCGGACCGGACGCGAGCTCTGGGCCTTCCGGACCATCCCCGAGCCGGGCGAGCCGGGGAGCGAGACCTGGGAGGAGGGGTCGGCCGCCTGGACGGGCAACGCCGGCGTGTGGCCACCGTTCACGGCGGATCCCGACCTCGGGCTGGTGTACCTCCCGGTGGAGGCGCCGACCAGCGACTACTACGGCGGGCATCGGCCCGGGGCCAACCTGTACTCGTCCTCGCTCGTGGCGCTGCATACGCGCACCGGGGAGCTCGCCTGGCACTTCCAGACGATCCACCACGACATCTGGGACTACGACATGCCGTCGGCGCCGATCCTCGTCGACGTAGACGTCGCCGGGCAGGGCCGGCGCCGCCTGGTGATCGCGCTCACGAAACAGGGCTGGGCCTGGGTGTTCGACCGGGAGACCGGGACGCCCATCTGGCCGATCGAGGAGCGGCCTGTTCCCGCCTCGGACGTGCCGGGGGAGTGGACGTCGCCCACGCAGCCCTTCCCGACGCGCCCGGCGCCCTTCGACCGGCAGGGACTCTCCGAAGACGACCTGATCGACTTCACGCCGGCGCTCCGGGCCCGGGCCCTCGAAGCCGTGCGGGGCTATCGCCTGGGGCCGCTCTACACGCCCCCGTCCGTGCTCGCCGCCGACTCGTCCAACCTGGGGACGATCCTCGTGCCCGGCGCCCTCGGCGCAGCCGCCTGGGAAGGCGGCGCCGTCGACCCCGAGACGGGCATCCTGTATGTGGGATCGGCCACGACGGCCACTGCGGCCGCGCTCGCGCCCGACCCGTCCGCCACCGACATGCGCTTCATCCAGTCCAGCGCGGCGCGGACGCCCACCGTGGACGGGCTGCCCCTCTTCAAACCGCCGTACGGTCGCATCACGGCCATCGACCTCACGACCGGCGAGCACGTGTGGATGATCCCGAACGGGGCCACGCCCCGGAGCGTGGCCGAGCACCCCGCGCTCGCGGGCCTCGCTCTGCCGCCCACGGGGAAGTCCACGCGCGCCGGCACGCTGGTCACGCGCACGCTGCTCTTCGCGGGGGAGGGCTGGGGTGGGGATCCGGTCCTGCGCGCCATCGACAAGTCGACGGGCGCCGTGCTGCACACCGTCACGCTCCCCGGCACGCAGAACGGCCACCCGATCAGCTACCTCGCGAACGGCCGCCAGTTCGTGGTGCTGTCCGTCGGCGGGCCGGGACAGGTGCCGGAGCTGGTGGCGCTGGCCCTGCGCGCGCGCGAGTAGGGTCTCAGCGCAGGAGATCCGCCACGAGCGTCTCCAGGGCCGCCTGCCACACCAACGGCCGCCCGGGCAGATCCTCGCGGCGCGCGTGCCGCAGGGTCTCCACGTCCTCTTCCCCGAAGAGCTCCTGCGCCCCCAGGGCGCTCGAGCCCAGTCGCGTCCGCCGCACCGCCAGCCCGGCGGCGCCGATGCGTACGGCCTTGCCGTCGGATCCCACCAAGGCGCCCGTCAGCTGAAGCACCTGGACGGGGGTCTCGAGCGACGTGAGCCAGGGCAGCTCGACGACGTGTCCTGCGCTCAGCTCCACCTCCTTGGTGCCCCGTAGCCCGCGCTGGAGGGGGAGCCACTGGCCCACCTCCAGGGTGAGCACCAGCACGTGGTCGACGCCGGCGACCTCCATCCGCTCGGCCAGGGCCGCGGACCATTCCGGGGACGGACGGCCCACCGCGAGATGCATGCGCGCGGGCCCACGGCCCAGCGCTTCGTCTTCGTCGACCGCACAGTCGTCGGTGGGAAGCCCGCTGGGCGTCTGGCATCCGAAGCGGACGTCGGGGGGGATCCGCGTTCCCGACCCGCTCGTCTGCGCGTCCAGCGCGGGAAGCGGCGTGCTCACCTCCAGCGCGGCCAGGGCGGCGTCGAGATCGGACAGGAGCGCCGCGATGGCGCCGTCCGCCGGGGGATCGAAGAAGGGCTCGTCCGTCGCGCCGGCCTGATAGGCCACCGGCAGATGGCCTGGCGTGCCGGACGCGGCTGCCCGCCCCTCGCCTGCGATCCAGGGCGCGTGCTCGGGAAAGGCATCGCCCACCCCACTGCCGAACGTGGCTCCGGTGCTCGCGCACCCGGCCGTCATCAGCGCGAGGAACATCACGACACAAGAGACGGCCCCGTGCGACAGGGCACGCAGACCGCGTGGGACACGCGCGGACATGGTGAGGAGGCTCCCGGCCGGACGGCCCCGGCGAAGCGCGAAGACGGCCGCTCGACCCCACACCCGGACGGGTGGTGAGAGGACGTGGATCGGGCCGTGATAACCCCGGTGGTGCGCCGGGATCCCGTGCGGGTTGTCCGGAAGGGGAGCGGCCGGACCAGCGAGATGCGAAGCCGCCGTGCGGAACAGGGCCTTGCGGGGTGGAGCAGGACGGGGTGCCGGGCGCGGAGCCCGGCACCCCCGACCGTCAGGACCAGCTCAGGTCGTGCTTGCTCAGCGGCAGCGAGCGGACCCGCTTGCCGGTGGCGGCGAAGATCGCGCTGGTCAGCGCGGGGATCACCGGCGGAAGCGGTGGCTCACCGAGCCCGGTGGGATCGTTGTCGCTCTGGACGAAGTGCACCTCGACCTCGGGGGCACCCCCGATCCGCATCAGCGGATACTCGTCGAAGTTGGACTGCTGCGCCCGCCCGTTCGCGATCGTGATCTCCTGCCCCAACGCCTGCGAGAGCCCGTCGATGACGCCGCCCTGCGCGTTGTTCATGGCGTTCAGCGGATTGATGATGTGGCGACCGATGTCGCCTACCGCCCAGACCTTGTCGACCGTGAGCCGGCCCTCCCGGCTGACCGTGGCCTGCACCACCTCGGCGAAATACCCCCGGTGGCTGTAGTGGAACGCCAGCCCCTTGCCGGTTCCGCGCGGCAGGCTGCCGCGCGCGTCCCAGTCGGAGACCTGCGCCAGCCGCTCCAGCACCGCGCGCGTGCGGACGGGATCGACCGCCGTCTCCGGGCCTGCCTGGGCCAGCAGATCCAACCGGAACTTGAGCGGATCCACGCCCGCGGCGTGCGCGAGCTCGTCGATGAACGACTGGTAGACGAACGCCAGGCCGTTGCTGCCGGGCGCGCGCAGGGCACCGGTGGGGATGCCGAAGGGCATCAGCGTCGCACCCATCGCCAGGTTGGGAACGAACCCGGCGGGGAACTCCGAGTCACGCACGCTGGCGCTCGACGCGAAGCGCTCGCCTTCACCGAAGGACACGAAATGGTTCTTCCAGGCCACGAGCCGGCCGGAGGCGTCCACGCCACCCTCCATCCGGTGATAGCCGGCCGGACGGTAGAAGTCGTGCCGCATGTCGTCCTCGCGGGTCCACAGCAGCTTGACCGGGACGCCCACCTCCTTGGCGATGGCGGCGGCCTCCACGAGGTAGTCGTTGCTCAGACGGCGCCCGAATCCGCCGCCCATGCGCGTGAGGTGCAGGGTGATGTCGCGCTCGCGGATGCCCAACGCCTCGGCGGCCATGGTGCGGCCGCGCTCGGGCGTCTGGGTCGGCGCCCACAGCTCGAGCTTCCCGTCCTGGAAATGCGCGGTGCAGTTCTGGGGCTCGAGCGGCGCGTGCGACAGGAACGGATAGTCGTAGTCCGCCTGCACGCGGTGCGCCGCGCCGGCCAGGGCTCCGTCCACGTTCCCGTCGGAGCGGATGGACAGCGTCGGCGTCTGCGGAAAGAGGCGCTGCGCCTGGGACAGGAAGCCCTCGCTGCTCTGCGAGGCCGTGGCGCCCTCGTCCCACTGGACCTCGAGGACGTTCAGACGCGCCTGGTTCACGAGCCACCAGTTGTCGCCCACGATGGCCACACCGGAGAGCAGGCCCGCGAGGTTCTCCCCACCCTCCACCACGAAGGCGTGGCGCACGCCGGGTTGGGCGCGCACGGCCTCGAGGTTGGCGCTGCGGACCTTGCCGCCGAAGACGGGGCACTTCTCGAAGACGGCGTAGAGCATCCCGGGCAGCGTGGTGTCGATGCCGTAGAGCGGGCGGCCACGCACGATCGCGTCGTTGTCGACATCCGGGATGGGCGTCCCGATGATGCGGAACTGGCTCGGGTCCTTGAGGGGCACCGCCTCGGGGTCGGGTGCGCGCAGCGCGGCCGCCGCGGTCGCGAGCTCCCCATAGCGGGCGCTGCGGCCGCTGGCGCGGTGGTGCACCACACCGGCGTCCGTCTCCAGGTCCGCCACCGGTACGCCCCACGTGTCGGCTGCCGCCTCCAGCAGCATGGCGCGCGCGGCCGCGCCGGCGCGGCGCATCGGATACCAGTGCGTCGGCGTCGCTGTGCTGCCGCCGGCGAACTGGCCCGAGAACTTGTCCGTGTCCAGGTCTCCCTGGACCACGTGCACGTCGGCCCAGGCCACGTCCAGCTCCTCGGCGATGAGCATGGGCAGCATGGTCTTGATGCCCTGCCCGATCTCCGGGTTCTGCGCGACGAGGGTGATGGTGCCGTCCGGCGTGATGCGGATGTGCCCGTTGGGCATGAAGTCCGCCGAGGCCGCTGCCGCGTCGCCGGCGCCGAAGACGTCGAAGTAGCTGGAAAGCAGGAGACCGCCCCCGGCGACCGCGCTGACCTGCAGGAACTGACGCCGCTTCATCGTGGTGCTCATGCGCCCTCCCTGGCCCCGGAGCCACGCTCGGCGTTGTCGGTCATGGACTGTGCGGCGCGGTGGATGCCTTCGCGGATGCGGATATAGGTGCCGCACCGGCAGAGGTTGCGATCCATCGCCTGGTCGATGTCGTCATCCGACGGATTCGGATTGCGCTCGAGCAGCGCCGCGGCCGCCATGAGCTGGCCGGCCTGGCAGTAGCCGCACTGCGGCACGTCCAGCTCGCGCCAGACCCGCTGCAACGGATGGTTGCCATCGGGCGAGAGGCCCTCGATGGTCCTGACGTCGTCGCCCTCGACGGTCTCGACCCGCACCTGGCAGCTGCGGGTCGGGCGTCCGTTCAGGTGGACGGTGCAGGCCCCGCATTCCGAGACCCCGCACCCGAACTTGGTGCCTTTGAGGTCGAGGAGGTCCCGCAGGACCCAGAGCAGAGGCATGTCGGGCGGGGCGTCCACCGTGACGGAGGCCCCGTTGACCTTGAAGGTGACGGGCATGGGCGTGAGCTCCTGGATCGGCGCGGAGGGGGCACTTCAAGGGTACGGGCAGCCCCGAGCCCGGAGCAAGGATGGCGCCGCCGGGCGATCCCCGCGGGTGGCCCGCTCGGGGGGACCTACGACCCGCCGGCCGGCCGCTTTCGCCGGTGGCCCCGTGGAGCCGGAGCCCGGCGATGCGACGCGGGGGAGGGCGCCGTGGACGCGGGGGCCGCCCCGCCCGCGGCCACGGCCCCTGCGCGGGGAGCGGCCTACTTCAGGAGAGAGCGGATCTGCCGGACCGCATACTCCACCTTCATATCGACGACCCGCTTGCCCAGCTCGGCCGACGAGCGGCGGGCGTCGCCGGTGATGCCGTTGTTGAGGCGCGCCGATCCGGCGGCCGGGCGCTGCCCGCGGGGCAGCACCGGGTCGCCGATCGCGTCCTTGACCAGATCCAGCCGCACCCACCCCAGCGTGCCGCCCAGGTACATCATCGTGGAGGTGTCGGGGATGCCGGCGTGGGAGCTGGCGGGGTACCCGTTCTCTTCCATCCACGCGTCGAAGTCGGCTCCCGCCTTCGCGTAGACGTCGTCGCAATAGACGACGCGGATGCCCTGGCTGCGGTACTTCGCGTCCAGCCGCTCCGCCACGGCCGCCAGCTGCTGCTGACCGCCGCCGTGGTCGCCCATGAGCACGACCGCCTTGAAGCCCGTCTTGATGAGCTCCTCCGCGATCTGCTCGTTCATGGCTTCGAAGAGCTCGTTCGTCAGCCCGATCGTCCCGGGCAGCTCGGCGCTGGCCCGATTGGGCGAGAACGGCAGCACGGGCGCCACCAGCGCGTCCCCCAGCTCGAGCGCGATCCGCCGCGCGATCTCGCGACCCATCAGGGTGTGACCGCCATTCACGTTCTGCGGTCCCCTCTGTTCGGTCCCGCCATTGTAGACCAGCGCCGTGGTCTTGCCGCTCTCCAGCGCGGTCTTGACCTCCGGCCAGGTCATCATCTCGAACTCGACGTTGGGTGCGCGCGTGCCCGCCGCACCCGGGGAGACCTCCTGGGCAGCGAGCGACGCGGTGGAGAGCAGGGCGAAGAGGACGAGAGCGGGACCGGACGCGCGGACGGGCATGGAGCGACTCCTCGAGGTGTGGGCTGCGCAATCTCGGCCCTCCGCGGGGGCCGGCAAGATGAACCTCGTGTCAGGGTCGGTGCCGAGGGATCGGCCCGGCTCCGGCGGCTGCGCGCGGGGGCGTCGGGCAGCGGTGCGCGGCACGCGCCTCAGGGGATCTCCTCCCAGGCGAGGGACGCGATCTCCCCCAGTGCCTGCCCGGCGATGACGGCCGGATCGGGTTGGTCCGTGGCGAAGTTGTTCACGTAGATGGCGAAGGCGATCTCGCGTCCGCCCCGCGTGGTCAGGTAGCCCGCCAGACCCTTGCCCGTGATGAGAAGGCGACGGTTCAGCGGGTCGAAGATGCCATACGTGCCGGTCTTGGCCTGCACGTGGCCCGCGCCGGGCGCGTCCACCTGGATGTCCGCGAGCGTGCCGTCGCGCCCCAGGACGGGCAGGGCCGCCCGGAACCCGTCCGCCCATGGGCGGGAGGCCACCAGGCCCAGGAAGCGGGTCATGAACGCAGGCGAGAAGTGGGCCCGTGCGCCGGCGCCGTCCCCCTGGGCCGCCCCGTCCAGGTCCAGTCCGGCGCGCTCCAGCCAGTCGTGCTCCAGGTCGAACCCCGTGCGCGCCTGGTCACGGGCCTCGGGAAGCGAGGCCAGCAGCAGCGGGAAGTTGCTCGCATGCAGGTTCTGGCTGGTCTTGAGGACCACGACGGCTTCTTCGATCAGGGGCAACGAGACGTGTTCCGCGACGACCAGCGAGTCCACGTAGGCGTCTGCGAGCGCGGCGAAGTCCACGGTGCGCGAGGCGAGCCGGGGAAGCGCCGCGACGTCCACGTCCTCGAGCGCCTCGGCCAGGACGACCTCCCCGAAGCGACCCGGCTCCGGAACCACCCATCGCAGATTCTGCGCAGCCGACCCGACAGGCACGCTACCTGTGGCGACCAGCACGCGATGCGAACGGTCCGTGCTGTCCTCCCTCGCGTCGAAGCGCTGCGCCTGCCCGGAATCCGACGTCAGCACGTGCGCCCGCACGGTCAGATACGAGGTGCGCGGCGTCACCTCCACGCGGGCGGGCATACCCGCGGTTGCCGCGGGCGTCACCACGATGTCGATGACGTTGTCGTTGATCACCAGCGGCCCCATGGTCACGCCGGTGCCGCCGTCCCGCTCGCCCTCGGGAAAGAGGGAGGCGTCGACGATCACCTGTCCTGTGATCGCCCGGATCCCGTGACCCGCGACCTGCCGGGCGAGGTCGCGGAGGACGGTGAGCGGATCCGTGTCCAACGGTGGACCGCCGTACGAGTGGTCGTGATCGATGAACGCGTAGGTGCCGTCCGGACGTGCGCGCCCCGACAGGTTCGGGTCCCCGCTGGCCACCAGCACCAGGTCGCCGTCGAGGATGCCGTCGCGGACCGGACCCGTGCGGTAGACGCGCGTCGTGAAGCGATGGTCCGGGCCGAGCACCTCCAGGGCGGTGCCCATGGTCAGCAGCTTGGTCGTGGAGCCGGGGACCATCAGCCGGTCGTTGTTCACACCGAACACGACGCGCCGGTCCCGCAGGTCGTAGAACTCCAGCGCCCACGAGGCGTGACGGAACTCCGGCCGGTCCAGGACCGCCTGGATGCGCGCCGGAAGCGCCTGTGCCCCTGCGGTGGCGGGGAGCAGGAGCACGCTCAGCGCCAGCGCGACCGGGGTGGCGCATCGAACCCGACGCGCCCGAGGGGGGAGGACGAGGAAGGACACGGCGGAGTCTCCGGGCGAGTGCGCGGCGCGGGTTGCGGTGCAAGCATCCGGAGTGGGCGGCCCGCACGCAACCCGAGCCGTACGCGCTCGGCGGCGACCCTCGGGATCGGCGCCTCGGCCCCCTGGGGCGTTCTTGCCACCCCGAGATCGGCCCCGTATCATACCGAACAAAAACCGAAACTGGGCCGATCCGAGGATCCGGTCGGCCCCTCTGTCCAACGGAGGCCTACCGATGTCCGCGTCCGCAGCCCCTGGCGTCATCGTCACCCCCGCCGAGCTCCACGAGCACTGGCAGGGTCACCGCCGCCTCACCCGCCGGGTCATCGAGGCGTTCCCCGCAGATCAGATCAACACGTTCTCGTTGGGCGGGATGAGACCCTTCGGCGCCATGGTCAGGGAGCTGCTCAACATGGCCGAGCCTTCCTTGCAGGGCGCGCTCACGGACGAGTGGCGCAGCTTCACCGAGGGCGAGCTCGGCAAAGCGGAGTTGCTGGAACGTTGGGACGAATCGACGCGCCGGATCGACGAGCTCTTCCCGCAGCTTCCCGATGCCCGCTTCCGCGAGACGCGCAACGCCTTCGGGATGTGGGAGGGGACGGTCTGGAACCTCCTCTTCTACGTCATCGACAACGAAGTCCACCACCGGGCCCAGGGCTACGTGTATCTGCGTGCGCTGGACATCGACGTGCCTCCGTTCTGGGAGCGGCAGTAGCGAGGTCGGGGAGGCGTGGGCGTGCGGTATCCCAGCGACGAGGGCGACCGCGTGCTCACTCCTCCCGCAGCACCGTCATCGGATCGGTGCGGGCGGCGCGGCGCGCGGGGATCCACACCGCGAGCCCGGCCACGAGCAGGAGGAGCACGAGGCTCGCGCCGAAGACGGTCGGATCGGTGCCCCCCACGCCGTGCAGCTGTCCTTCGATGCCGGCGCTGAGGGCGAGCGCGCCCACGCAGCCCACCAGCAATCCGGTCGCGACCAGGATCATCCCGTCGCGCAGGAAGAGACGCGTCACCTGTTGTTCGCGTGCGCCCACGGCCATGCGGATGGCGACATCCCGCCGACGCTGGGCGGCCGCGAACGAAAGCACGGCATACAGGCCCAGCAGGGCCACCGCGATCGCGAACGCGGCGAAGACCCCCAGCAGGCCCGCCAGGAAGCGCGCCGGCCGCGAGGCGGCGTCCACGAGGTCGTGCAGCCAGCCCGTCTCTGACAGTGAGACGGTCGGGTCCAGGGTTCGCAGGGCGCGGCGCATCTCCGCCAACGGCGGAGGCGCGCCCGGGCGCATGCGCAGCGCCACGAGCCCCCACGTGCTCGTGTTCTGGCTGGATGGAAGGTGCAGCCCCACGCCCTCGGAGCCCCCCACGGAGGTGAGCAGGTCCTCGGAGACACCGACCACCCGCACCCAGGGCCCGGGCTCCTCGTCCGCATTGGCGGTCTGGCGGACGCGCAGCCGCTGCCCGATCGCGGACTGCCCGGGCCAGAGCCGCTCGGCGAGGGAGCGGCTCACCACCCCGACCGGCTCCGCGCCGTCCACATCGTCGGCACGGAAGCCGCGGCCGCTGCGCAGCGGCACGCCCAGCACGTCGAACCAGTGGCGGTCGTGGACGATGAGCTCGCCCATGACCGATCGGGACGCGGCGTCCGTCCCGGACTCGCTCTCGAAGAACCGGTCCACGAAGTCGGTCTGGAACGGCAGATGCGTCCCGACGGCGACGCCCTCCACGTCGGGCAACGCCGCGAGCGTGCTTCGCAGCCGCTCGAAGAACTGCACCCGGTCCTCGGACGTCGGGTAGCTCTCGGCGCGCAGCAGCACGCCCCCGTTGTAGAGCCGGTCGGGCGCGAAGCCCAGCTCGAGGTCGCGCAGGTGCTCCACCGCGCGCAGGGCCAGGCCGGCTGGCACCACCAGCGTGAGCGAGAGCGCCACCCCGCCCGCCACCAGGAGCTCCAGGGGCCGGCGGCGCGCTCGACCGCGAGTGCTGCCGCGACCGCCCTCGCCGAGCGCGGACGCGCCCTGCGCGCGCAGGGCGCCCAGCAACGGAGCCAGCCCGAAGAACACACCGGTGCCGAGCGTCAGGGTCACCAGCACGGCGACGGTGCGCGCATCGATCCGGAGCGCGTCGAGGCCGCCGGGCACGGCCTGGCCCAGGTGGGCTTCGAGGGCCGGGGCGCCCGCCCCCAGGAGCACATGGGTCAGCAGCAGCCCCAGCAGCGCCGCCGCGCCGGAGAGCGCGAGACCCTCGAAGACGAGCTGGCGCACCAGTCGACCGCGTCCGGCGCCGAGCGCGCGCCGGATCGTGAATTCCCGCTCGCGGACCGCCGCCCGCACGAGCAGCAGAGCCGCCGCGTCTCCGCAGACGATGAGCAGCGCCAGGAGCACGGTGGCCACCGCGACGCCGAGCACGGGACGCAGCGGCCGGGTGTAGCGGTCCTGCAGGAGCTCGACGTCCACCGCGAAGTCGTCGGGCACGGTCGCGAAGCGCGCCAGGCTCCGTTGCTCCAGCGCCGCGGCCGCCGCGGCAGGCGGGACGTCGGGACGCAGGCGTCCCCCGTAGATCGTGCGATCGGTGCGCAGCGGCGCCAGGAAGTCGGTGTAGCGGTTGTAGTGCCACACGTCCGCGGCGAGCACGCCCACGACCGTGAACGTCTCCGAATCCTCCGGACGATCGGACGTGAAGGCGGTCAGGGTGCGGCCGACCACTCCGGGGTCGCCGCCGTAGCGCTCCTGCCAGAGTCGGTGGCTGATGAGCGCCACGCTCCTGCCGCCGCCCTGCGTTTCTTCGGGGAGGAACAGCCTTCCCGCGGCGGTGCGCAGCCCGAACGCCTCGGGGTAGGCGGGCGAGATCCACGCGCCCCGCACCAGCTCGGGCGCGTCGCCATCCAGCAACGTGAACACGTCCAGGTCCCAGGACGCCGGTGCCTCGAACAGGTCGCCCACCTCCGACTCGTTCAACGGCAGCAGCGGAGAGACCAGCACCAGACGATCCGGAGCCGGAAAGGGCAGGGGGCGCAGCACGTAGGCGCTCACCACCGCCGTCACGGCCGCACAGGCGGCCAGGCCCACACCGAGCAGCAGCACGATCCCGGCGGTGAGGCGCGGCCGCCGGACGAGCGCACGCAGCGCGGCGCGCGCGTCCTGTCGCACGCCACCCAGGACCGCGCGGGTGCCCGTGGATCCACGCATCGAGCGGGAGCGCGAGCGCACGTACGCCCACTCGCGCGGCAGCGCCTGCGCCAGGTCGGCGGCCAGCCGGAAGGAGACGCGCAAACGGCTCCGGCCGTTCCTGCGCGCGTCCTCCAGCAGGCGGCGCGCATCCTCCTCCATCGACTCCGACCACTCGGAGCGGAAGCCCGGCGGGAAGAGCCGGAGCGCGAGCCGGTAGAGGGTGCGCACGAGCCTCATCGGGCTTCCCGGGGCCGGAGCCCACGGGTGCGCGCCAGCTCCGCCAGCCGTGTCATGCGGCCCAGCTCCCGCTCGAGACCGGCCCGGCCTGCCCGCGTGAGCCGGAAGGCGCGCCTCCGACGTGCGTCTCCGCTCCCGTCCTCCACCTCCTCCACCCACGCCTGGTCCCGTAGGCGGTTCAGGGAGCCGTAGACGGTGCCGGGTCCCATCGCGATGCCGGACTCCTCCTCGACCCGCTGCATGACCGCGTAGCCGTGGAGGGGGCCCTCCCCCAGGGCCAGCAGGACGTGGAAGACGGCTGGGGTCAGGGGCTCGGGGCCCGCGGAGTCCGGGGTCATGACGTGGCCATTATTACGGTGGACGAAATATTACGTCCATCGTAGCATCGGAGCGGGGGCCTGCCAAGAGGGGTGCCCGCGGCCACCGCCCCGGACACCCCCCCGATCCAGCTTGTCCCGTTCCATTCCGCGGCGGGACCGACCGGCCGTCTAGCTCACCGCGGGAACCCCGCGGTCGGCATCCGCGGGATGATGCGGAGGGCGTTGCCGTAGTAGACCTGTCGGAGCACGTCGTCCGGCAGCTCCATCCCGTACAGCTTCCAGAACGCGTGATAGTCGCGGTAGTAGTCGAAGTACTCGTCCGCGGTCTCGAACACCCGCCAGTAGTACGGATACTCGTCCGGCGCGAAGGAGTCCTTCCCGAACAGGATGCGGTCCTTGTACTTCACGAAGAACTCGCGCGCGAAGCGGGGTTGCCGGCCGAGATCATAGAGCACCGCGCCCAGCTCGGTGTGCACGTTGGGGAAGCGGTCGAACAGCGCGCCCAACCGGCCGAGGTCGTTGGCGTACCAGCTCATGTGCGCCACGACCCAGGTGGTGTTCGGGTGCTTCGCGATCATCCGGTCGCGCTCGGCCATCAGGTCATCGAAGGTCGGGTACTGCGAGCGATCGTTGAACTGGCGATTGGGGAAGAGCGCCATCTCCAGCCAGCGCTCGTTCGAGTAGTCGAGCGGCTCGAAGAACTCCGGCGGATCCCCCGTGTGGACGAAGACGGGGATGCCCAGGCGGCCCGCGGTCTCCCACACCACGTCCAGCTCCGGGTCGTCGAGCGCGAGCCGGCTCCCGTCGGCTTTGGTGGTGCCGAGGCCGAAGCCCTTGTTGATCTCGCCGATGCCGACGGCCCCGGCCGCCACGTCGCGCTCGAGCTGTGCCGCCAGCTTCGCCCCGGACCCGGGGCCGACGTCCCGCAGGTCGAGCGTCGTGAAGAACACGAAACGGTCCGCGTAGCCGGCGGCGCGCACCGCTTCGATCTGCCGCGTCAGCCGCTCACCGGAGCTCCCGCGCGCCTGGACCATGACCTGCAGGTTGAGCCGGTCCATGGCTTCGACCACCTCTCGGATGGTCTGCGGGTTGTCGAGGTTCGGCGGGTGTCCATGGAAGTCCACGGCCGGGAAGCGTGCGCGCGGCACCGTGTGCTCCGGCACCACGAGCGTCGACTGCGGCTTGTACTCGACGATGGTGGGGGGCGGGATCGTGGGTTGCCGCGTCTGCGCCAGGGCGGCCTGGGGCGCGAGGACGAGAACGGGGAGCAGCGGCAGTAGCGAACGGCGCATGGACGGGCTCCGGATCGTGGCGAGAGGACGGCAAAGTGGCCGGCCGACGAGGCGCTGTACAGCCGGCAGCGGGTTGCGGGTCCCCCCGCCGCAGGGCACCGAGCCTCAGAACGTGATGACGAGGCTGGCGCTGAACTGCTCGCCCGGATTGAAATTGGGCGCCCCGGACCCGTCCTGGTAGACGAAGTCCAGGCTCTCGCCCTCGCCGAGCTTCAGGCGGAGGCCCGCCTCCACCCGGTGGTAGGCGGCCCCGTTCGCGAGGTCCAGCCATCCGGTGGCCCGTCCCAGGAAGGCCAGGCCGCTCCGGCCGAACTCGACCAGGGCGATGGGACGGGTCAGCGCGAGGTCCGCCTTGAGGCGGAAGAGCGCGGAGCCCGGCGCCTCCTCGGAGGCGTCGGGGACGCCCAGCGTGTCGGGAGCCGGGTCCGGCAGGTCGGCCTTGTATCCCGCCTGCAGGAACACCCCGAACGTGCTCTGTCCCAACACGCCGCGCCGAGCGCCGGGCAGGTTCTGGTACCACGGCACCCATCCCCCTTCGAGCAGCACGTTCACGTCGTCGAAGGCGCGATCGGCCTCGATGCCGCCCGCCACGGTGACGACGTGGAAGAAGCAGGTCCCGCACGGCGTTCGCACCCCGGCGATGGTCGTGTCCGGCACCCAGATGACGTTCCCGTGGATCTTGGCGATGACGCGGTTGAAGGCGTCGGCCTCGCCGGTCTCCAGGGTGACCACGGGGCTGAAATCGACGATACGGACGCCGCCTTCGCGGCTGCGTACGCGGAAGACATCCCCCAGGCTTTCCGCGTACTCGATGGCGATCCGCATGGCGGCCGCCTCGGCGTTCGTACGCACGGTGCCGAGCGCCACCGACAGGTTCCGTGGCGGCGGCTCCTGCGCCGCGAGCGTGCAGGGAAGTGCGCAGCCGAGGAGCATCAGCACAGGAGAAGCGAGCCGCCGCCGCCCGACCGCGTGCTCAGCGAGTGGACCGGCTCGGCGCCGCCCTGTCACCCCGGGCTGCGCGGGGAGTGGAGCGCCGTCGGGCCCCTCCACCGCTGGCGAGGCTACGGGCCTCACGCGTCGCCCGGAGGCAGCAGCACGGCCGCCAGCTCCGCCACGGTGAGGTCCATCCAGTCCGCCGGCCATTCGGGATCCTCGAGGCCGTTCATCACGAAGGTGGCCCGCACGAAGGCCTTGTAGATCCGCTTCGGTGTGGCCGTACCCACCCCTTCGTCCGTGAGCACGTCCTTGTGCACCGTGTTGTCGTCGACCACCACACCGGGCGCGCTGAAGGCCCCGAGCTGATAGATCATCACGGCGCGCAGCTGGGCGTTGTCCACGGGTCGCACTCCGGGTCGCAGTCCTCCCGCAGTCTAGGGGGGGTGCGCGCTATCTCGCCAGACGCTCCGCGAACCAGATCCGCGCGTCCCGACCGGCGATCTCCTCGAGGCCGTCCAGCACTGTCTGCGTGGTGGCCGGCCGGCTGCCGAACACGAACGCGACGAAGCGACGCATGGCGTCCGCGCCGATGCGCGCCTCCAGGTCGAGAAGGGCCAGCGGTGCCTTGTGGTAGAGCACCGCGTGGGGAGGCCGCTCCGTCGCCGCCGGAGTCCAGACCGGGGGCTGACCGTCGGCGCGGCGTTCCTTCTCCTCTCGTAGCGCGGCGCGGGCCGAGGCGCCATAGCGCGCACCGACGAACGAGACCGCCGCGTACTCGGCGAAGGACTCGTTGAGCCAGTGATCGGGCGAGCTGGCACCCGCGCCCACATGCCAGAAGTGCGCGAGCTCGTGGCACAGGTAGCCCGCGAGCCCCTCCGCGGTGTGCGCGTCCAGGCGGCTCAAGCTGATGAAGCCGCGGCGGGCGTACCCGGTATCGTCCCGCGGCGCCACCACCACGTTCGCCGCCGTGATGGGGTGCGTGCCGCCGTAGCGCTCGTTCAGGAAGGCCACGCAAGCACCCCCCATGTCCAGCAGCGCCTCCAGAGACCGTCCGTCCCCCCCGCGGGCATAGAGCTCGAAGACCCCTCTGCGGCGTCGTTCCAGGTCGGGCGCAGCCACGAGGGCGATGTCGATCTGGGGCAGGGTATTCTCGACCCGGAAGCCGTCCGCGCTCCGCGACACGATTCCGCTCGAGACCACGGTCCACGCGGGATCGATCACGAGATCGAACGCGGCCGTGAACACCTCCGAGACGGACTCGAAGATCGGATGCCAGGCACCATCGATGTTGAGCTCCACCCATTCCGGTGTGATCCGGTCGATCGGGAAGCCCAGCTCCTCCGGCGTGGGTGCCCCACGGTATCGCACGCGTACGCTCACGCGGCTGCCGACGGTCACGTCCGGTCGGAACGTCACACCGATGCGCGTCCAGGGCGCGAACCCGTCCCACGT